>JAGANP010000239.1 GCA_017624175.1 Lachnospiraceae bacterium
GAGGAGGAGGATAGATTTATTATTCTAGGTTTTAGTAAAAAAGCAAATCTCCTGGTTGTCTGTCATTGCTATAGGGCTTCCGATTCAATTATCCGAATTATTTCCGCAAGGAAAGCAACCGCATCAGAAACAAGGCAGTACTTTGATTTTGAGTGAAAAGAGGTGGATCATGAGAGAGGAATATGATTTTTCAAACGGGCGTAAAAATCCCTATGTAAAAAAAATGAAAAAACAGATCACAATTAATATTGACAGTGACACTATTGATTTTTTCAAAGAGCAAAGTGAGGCCTCCGGCATTCCTTATCAGACACTGATTAATTTGTATCTTTCTGACTGTGCGAAGCAAAAGAAGCAGCTGCAGATGACATGGGAATAATTTTTATTGCGTCACTGTAATGCTTTTCTGCAAATATTTTCCGGAAATCTTGACAGATATATGCGGGAAGTAGTATGATAAGACATAAGTTAGCGGTCACTAACGATGGTGGCCGCTTTCTTTAAGCAAAACGGTTAGAATATGCTAACCGGGGCCGATCCCTGGGTGGTCGGTTTACAGAGGGGATGAAAAGGGAGGCGGATTTTTATGAAAATGCAGATATTCGGTCAGGAAGAGCATCCCAAGATACTGGCGCTGCACCCTATGCTGGCGGATGGACAGAGTATGGTGCGGCTGGCGGGAAGCCTGCAGGAGGAGTATTGCATTCTGGCGCCGGATTTATCCGGCCAGGGGGCGGATACGGGTGAATTTGAGAGTGGGTCGAAAGAAGCGGAGGCACTATTTTCGTGGCTGAAAGGGAAAGGATGGCTGGAACTGGAACTGGTATATGGCGCATCCCTGGGGGCTGCGGTTGGTATGAGGCTTCTGGCAGAGAAAGAGCTTTCGGTCAAAACGGTGGTATTTGACGGCTGCCCGCTTTTTAAAAATGCGCCCGTTCTCACATTGTTATTGCAGCGGATGTATGTGAAAAAGCAAAAGAAAGCCAGGGAAATCGAGGGAATCGCCAATAAGAGGATGACGGCGATTTACGGAGAGGTGTTTGGCCCGGCTATGGCAAAGAGCTTTGTCAGTATGAGTGAAAAGAGCCTGAAGAATATTGTAGCCGCCTGCGGAAAATGCGATTTCCCCACTTATCCGGAGGCTTTAGAGCGGCGAATGTTCTTTGAATATGGGGAAAAGGATTTTGACTGCAGGATGGGGAAAAAGAATCTGGCTAGGTATTACCCCCGGGCTTCATTGAAAATCAGAAAGGGGTATGGACATTGTCAGTTTATGGCGGAGCAGGGAGAAAGATATGAGGCTGTGCTTCGGGAATACATAAAATGGGAAAAGACTGCCGGAGGTAAGGGATCATGAGTGACAAAAAGCATCTGCCTGTTTATGGAGTGGGGCCGATTTACGGCGTGATCATCATTGCGGCTACGGTACTCGGAATATTTTTGTCTGCGGCAGGCATATTGGATTTTTCCAAAGTCCCGTTTTCAAAAATCCCGTTTATTATCGCAGGCATAGCAGTGGCCGCATTGGGATTCTGGGTATGGTTCAGTGCGGCTTTTCGCATTGATAAATACATTAAGGGGAATGTGCTCTGTACAGACGGAATCTATGCGTGGGTGCGAAATCCCTGCTATTCCGGTATCATGCTGATGTGTACGGGAGCATTATGGATGGCAAATAATTTTACTCTGCTGATTCTTCCTGTAATTTACTGGCTTTTTATGACGGTTCTGATGAAGAACACGGAGGAAAAGTGGCTGCTTGAACTGTATGGAGAAGAATACTCCGAGTATTGCAGGGGAGTAAATCGCTGTATACCATTTCCGGGCAGGAGAGTGAGGAGAAAAAAATGCCGCTGACTTTATTATTAACATTTATATGCATCGCAGGAGTTTTCCTGATGCTGTTTGCGGCGGTCGCTTTTATTCAGGACAAGAAATTTTTCGGAACAGCACCAAAGGATGAGCTGGAAATGCTTCAGATTCATGAGGAGCGATTCACGGGAATGCATCTACTTGGATATGTTCTTGGCGTTGTGGCGATTGCCATGATTGCAGGCTCTGTCGTCATTGCGGTATGGGACGGTATGAAGAGAGAGTATGGATTTTTACAGTTCTTCATCAGATTTTTGATTATGCTGGAGGGCTATAAAATCTGGGATATCCTGTTCCTTGACAACTATCTGCTGACAAAGTCAAATTTCTTTCAGCATTATTACCCGGAAATTGAGGGCTGTGAAAGCTTGAAAAAATCCGGATGTCATTTATACAATTTTAAGGAACAGATTTTAAAGCTGCTTGTGATATTTCCGGTAGTATCACTGGCTATTGCCGGACTGTGTGTATTAATTGGAAAATGGATTTAAAACGGGAAGTGAGGTTTTGTTGTGCAAGGGAGGAGAGAAAGATGGAAAAAGTGAATCTACAGGGCGTCCCGGAAACCATGCTGCAGACGCTGTATGCAAGGGCCGCCTATTCCGGACAGAAAGCTGCCAGGTTTCATGATGAAAAAGCGGAGGAAATCATATCCCGTATGGATTACGATTTTACTCTTGCCGGAAAGGATGCCGCAATGTCTAAAGGCGTCATAGCCAGAACCATACTTCTGGATCGCATGGTAGGAGATTTTATCCGGGAGAATCCGCACTGCACGGTTATCAATATCGCCTGCGGAATGGACACAAGGGTTTATCGGCTGCGGAGGGATCCCGCAATCGGAAAGCATATGAAGGGCGTCCGCTGGTATAATCTGGATCTGCCGGAGACCATTGCGGTGCGCCGCCGCTTTCTGGAGGAGAACGGTGAGATTTCCATGATTGCCGGATCGGCGATGGATGAAGCGTGGGCATTGGAGATAGCTAAACCGCAGGGTAAGGTGCTGGTCATCCTGGAGGGACTGGTCATGTACCTGACAGAGCAGGACGTAAAACAGATCCTTTCGATTATCAGCAGTCATTTTCAGCAGACGCAGATCATTATGGAAATCATGGCTCCCTGGGTCGTGAGTCACATGAGAGAAAAATCCATCGAGGCTACCAAGGCACGGTTTACCTGGGGGATAAAATCAGGGAGAGAGCTGGAAAAGCTTGCACCGGAATTTCTCTGGGATGAGGATGTGAGCCTGGCGGAGGGAATGAAAGTGATCATGCCGGTGTATCACCTGATCGGATGGATTCCGGCAGTCAGAAACATCTCCAATAAGCTGTCGGTGCTGCATTCTATGGAAAAAGGCGAAGAAAGGCTACGAAAATGAGGATTATTGTGCAACTGATATTGTATTGTTTGCTCTTCACCTGCATGGTCAGACTGTCGGTAAGGGGCGGAGCCATTAACGGCTTGTATTTTTATCCCAAGCCGGTGCAGGAGCGGGCCATTGAGATCGGCCTGACAACGCAGGATACGGTAAACAGAAAAAGAAAGCGCTTTATGAGTATGTTCTATTTTGTGATGCTGGCTGCGCTTTTGCTGATTGTCGGGCTTTGGAACCGAGTTACGGATTTCAGGACAGCTTATCTGCAGGTCCTGCTCTTTCTGGAGGTAATGAACTGGTATGACGGTATTGTGATCGACAGGGTCTGGGTAGGCCACAGTAAATTCTGGGTGCTTCCCGGAACGGAGGATATTCCCTTTGTGCAGACATGGGGCCAGGTGCTGAAGAAGCGCTGTATACTCACGCTGATCTGGATAGTGGGGGCGGCAATCCCGGCGGGGCTTATTGTCTTGCTTTTTTAGGGTGGACTTTTATATAACGGGCTGTCAGGAAATTTGACGGGACAGAAACAGAGAGAAAGGTGAGATGGATTATGGTTTGGTCAAGGATAATATTAGACGGCATTGCAGTATGCCTGGTCTTTAATGTTACCGTTGCGCTGTTATGGCTGCTTGTGCCGAATGCTTTTTCCAAAATGCTTCCTCCGGAAATCAGGAAAGCAGCGCCGAAGAGAAATAAGAAAGAGGTGGCTGTATTAGCAGGAGTGCTTTATCCATTATACATATTGATTTTTGTATATATGGCCGTCAGCGCAAGCTGCGTCGGAGTAAGCGGCTTTTGGAATCTGTTCTGGACGGGATATGTGGAGATGTTCTTTATCAATCTCGGCGACTTCTTTGGTCTTGACTGGTTTTTCAGAGGTCTGGTGAAAGATAAAGGGATCATGATTGCGGGAACGGAACATTGTGAAGCCTGGAATTTAAAGAAGTGGATGCTTACATTGGCATTGCCGGAACACGGTATTATGTGGCCGTTAATCGTATGCCCGTTTGCAGGACTGGTTTGCGCCGGAATAGGGATGCTGATCGGATGATTCCGAACATAGTACGACAGAGGACTACGTGTGGCTGAAAGAGCATCTCCGTGATTCTGGAATGTTTGACCCGCAGCAGGATAAGCTTGCAGCCGGGCGGCTGCTGCAAATGGTGGAAGGAGTTCGAGAGGAGGCGTAATATGAATTGGACGGTCTATGGAATAGAGCTTTTCGTATTGATTGTGTGCTTTGCGCTGATCATTGTGATTCCTCTCACAATCAATCCGGTCAGCTTTATCTCGGATTTTCCGCCTGAAATACAGGAGGAATATTACCGAAGTCAGAAGCAGGAGAGAAAGAAAGCGTCCCTTACCAAAGCTATGGTTATAAAAAAGGTGGTCTTTCTCATTGCCGCAGTGTTTATCTGTGCCTGGATGGCGTATCTGGCGGGGGCGAATACTTTCTTACAGGGAGTCCTGCTTTCCTTTTCCTATGTGGCGGTAATTGCGGCGTTTGATACCTTTATTATGGATTGGATATTCTTTCCGAGAATCAAAAGATGGAGGCTGCCCGGGACGGAAGATATGGATCGTGCGTACCGCCAGAAGTGGTTCCACTTAAAAGGAGTTTTGGTGCTGGTACCGCTGGGTGCAGTTTTCGCCGTGATAGCCGGAGCAATCGTGGTGTGGTTATTCTGATGAAAGGGGTATTTTTCTTGCCATTCCGGCTATCTTTCTGGCGATGGTGGGGAATTATCTGATCGGATATGAGCCGTGGGAGGTGGAACCGCTGGGAATGATGCCGATACAGGCTGGCTGTTAATGTTTATCGCAGCAGTAAAGTATGCACAGCTTTTGGAGAAGAAGACTGCATAAGAGAAAACGGCGGATAGGCCAAAAAAGGGAAATTTACCGGTTGACTCTGACATGGTGTCAGGTAGTATAGTGATCATGAGCTCAAAAATACTCCGGGAGGATAGTGTGAAAAATCAGAGATTTTTCACGTTTCTATTTAGGCAGTATCGCAAGCGAGGCTTGCGATATGCATGGGGATTAAAATATGTTGAAGATAGGCGATTTTTCAAGATTGTCCAGAGTAAGCGTAAGAATGCTCAGATACTATGACGATGCCGGACTGATCAAGCCGGAGAGGATAGACAAGTTTACAGGGTATCGGTATTATAGCGAGTCTCAGCTTCCGACCATGTGGAAAATCAATACCCTGAAAGACATGGGGTTTGGTGTTGCGGCTATCGGGGAGATTATGAAGTGCGGTGAGGATCCGCAGGCAATGGAAACGCTTCTCCTGCTGCACAAAGCAGAGCTGCAGGAAGAGGCGCAGACGATCGAGAGCAGGCTTAGGCTTCTGGATACAGCCCTGGAAAGGCTGAGAAAGGGAAGCAAAATGAAATATGACTGTATACTTAAGGAAATACCGGAAAGATATGTTGCCAGCGTAAGACAGACGATTCCGAAATATGAGTCGGAGGGGCTGCTTTGGCATATCCTGTTTAGTGAGACCGCAGGCCAGAATATGGTACCGGCCGGTACAGCAAGCGCCATCCTGCATGACAAGGAATTTAAGGAAAATGATGTGGATGTTGAGGTACAGATTGCGGTAAAGGGAACCTATCAGGATACCGAGCATGTAAAATTCAAAACGGAACCGGCCATGCAGGTGGTAAGCGCTACCTTCAAGGGCTCCTACGAGCAATTTTCAGAAGTGTATGCGGCGCTTGCAGGATGGGTGAGCGGAAACGGCTATGAGTTCTGCGGGCCCATGATTGATATCTATCATGTGAGCCCGCACGAGACACAGAATCCGTCAGAGTTTGTCACCGAGGTGTGCTGCCCGGTGATGAAAAAATAAAAGCGCTATTCATCGCCAAGATAATATCTTGTCTTACCCTGCGTCTTTTTGCCGTATTCAATCGCTTCGGCGGGACAGCCGGCAATGCAGGCCATACAGTGGGTACAGTTCTTACCCCAGGTAGGTTTCCCATCTGCCAGTTTCACGTTGTTTAAGGGACAGCGGGCTTCACACTTGCCGCAGCCGGTACATTTCTCGGTTGCGGCAAAGCCCTTGGCGCTGATCATCATGGCGTACATGATGGGATTCAGAACTTTGGACATGATTGCCTTGCCGGGCTGTTCCTTTGGCAGTGTCTGTTGATCCCGGATCGTTTCCGCAAGCTCCAGGATTTTCGGTTCTGCTTCTTTCAGAATCCTGTCGTTGACTTCTTTCGGCTGGGTGCCGCCGCCGGCAATATAGCCCTGGGGCATGACGACAGAGTGAAAGCCCAGCAGAGTAAACCCTTTTTCCTTGCACAGCTTTTCTACATACTCCACCGTTACCCAGGGGGTCTGTGCGCATGTGCCGATGAAATAGGCGTGTTTCGTTCCCGTGAAGCTTACTTTTCTGATGTAGTCGTCCATGATGCGGGGCAATCTCCCGGCGTAGACAGGTCCTACGAAAACCAGCGGCTTCTCTGAGGAAACCGGGCTGTAATCCTGTGCCTTGAGCCGCTGGTTGATGGAAATGATTTCATCGCCGGAGATCTCTGCAATTTTTTTGGCAACATACCGGCTGTTGCCTGTTCCGCTGAAATATAAGACCATAGTGTTGTCCTCCTGTTGAAAGCGTATGGTAGATGCTTTTCACAAAATATAGCACAGCAAGAACAACTCACGGTAAACTATACAGAATAATCGGGAGCGTGACCGCAAAGGCAGCTCCGTTTCCGGGGCTGCTGTTTACCTCGATTTTTCCGCCGCACAGATCCACAATCCGTTTGACCAGGGCAAGTCCCAGGCCGTTGCCCTCTGTCCTGTGTGAAGTATCGCCCTGATAGAATTTCTCAAAAATATGCTTCTGCACTTCTTCTGTCATACCCTCTCCGTGATCGGCAATGGAGACAATAAGCTCTTTGTCCGCAGTCTGAATATTTACATGGATCACGCTGCCCGGAGGAGCGTGCTTGATGGCGTTGTCCAGGAGGTTGCTCCATACCTGAGCCAGCAGCGCCTCGCTGCCATAGTACATCTGCTTTGGCAGATCCATGTCAAATTCCAGGTTTTTGGCAGACCATTTCCCCTCCAACAGCAAGATAGTTCTTCTGATCTGTTCATCCAGCCGAAATTCCCGATTGTCCACAATCATTTCCTGATTTTCCAATTTGGACAGGGTCAGAATGTTGCTGGACAGATGGGAAAGGCGCCGGGAATTGTCCAGAATAATTTCCACATAATGATTGTGCTTTTCCTGTGTCAGATTCGGATTCTGCAGCAGCGTTGCATAGCCCTCAATGGCCGCAATCGGCGTCTTGAATTCATGGGACACGTTCGCCACGAAATCGCTTCGCAAAGTCTCCATATGCGATAAGTCATAGGTCATGGCGTTGAAGTGCCGGGCCATTTCCCGGATTTCGGCGACCCCTTCGTCAGTCGGCATTTTGACGGAAAAGTTTCCCCGGGAAAGCTCGTCGAAAGCGTCGCTCATATTCTGAACAGGCCGAACGATTATTTTCCCGACAAACAGCGCAATAATCGTTCCCAGCAGAATACTTCCCAGCGAAAGCAGGACAATCGGGATATGCCTGGCTCTGGGGTCGATCTGAATCAGATTGAGCTGGAACAGTGCAAACAATATTGCCGAAATCAAAATAAAGACAGCAAAAACGGTTGCAAAGATAATTCCGGTAAAATACAGCCATAGTTTGGAATGTGGTTTTTTATTCAACTTTCTTCACCGCCTTATAACCAAGTCCCCGTACCGTAACGATCTCAAAATCGGAACAGTCTGCAAACCGCTCCCGCAGCCGGTTGATATGGGTATTGACAGTCCGTTCATCCGTTTCGGAGAACATTCCCCAGATTTCGTCCATAAGCTGGGGACGGGTAAAAATCTTATTGGGATAGGAGAGGAGCTTATAAAGCAAGTAGAATTCCTTTTGGGGCAGAATCGTTTCCTGCCCGTGAAGCGTCACGGTCAGGGCGTCATAATCCAGCACCGTGGAACCGACCACTATTTTTTTATCACTGGAGATTTTCGCCCGGCGCAGCAGTGCCTCCACCCGCAGAACCAGTTCTTTGACATTAATGGGCTTGATCATGTAGTCATCCGTTCCGGCACGAAACCCCCGCTGCATATCATCAAACTGATCCTTGGCAGTCACCATCAAAACGGGAATTTCGTATTTGGAGTCCCGCAGGGTTTTGGTCAGCTCATAGCCGTCCATTCCCGGCATCATGATATCTGCCACAATCAGATCAATATATTCTTTGTCCATGATTTCCAGGGCATCCAGTCCGTCCGCAGCCGGGATACAATGATACCCGCTGTCGGACAGAACCGTACAAAACAGCTCCCGCATATCGGCATTATCTTCTGCAACGAGAATATTAAACATGGGAATTCCCTCCTGACTGTTTTTCTGTAATGAGTATAGCATAAAAAGATACGCCAGGATAAACAAATTGCAAAGGAATTTATTGACACAGTTTACGTTCAGTTTATCGTGGCGTGTCGGTGGGTTTATCTGAATCTGTTATGCTCCGGCCATCATATCAAGAAAGGAAATATATGCTTATGCTGCAATTAAAAAACATTGTGAAAACCTATGTTACCGGAGAATTGAAGCAGGACGCCTTAAAAGGGGTATCCATCAATTTCCGGGAAAATGAATTTGTATCCATCCTGGGGCAGAGCGGCTCCGGAAAAACCACCATGCTGAACATCATCGGCGGCCTGGACCGCTATGACAGCGGGGACCTGATTATCAACGGAGTCTCCACCAAAAAATATAAGGATTCAGATTGGGACTATTACCGCAACAATTCCATCGGCTTTGTGTTCCAGAGCTACAACCTGATTCCCCATCAAAGTGTCCTTGCCAATGTGGAGCTGGCCCTGACACTGGCGGGTGTTTCCAAAAAGGAGCGCCGCCAGCGGGCGGTGGATGTGCTGAAAAAGGTGGGACTGGGAGAGCATATCCACAAAAAGCCCAATCA
>JAGANP010000240.1 GCA_017624175.1 Lachnospiraceae bacterium
AGAATATACTCCGCAGGATCTATCGGATCCTCATTTATCTCACGCTCTATGAAAGAAGCAAGAGTGTTCTCCAGTTCATCCGCATTATCTATACCGAGACTGGATGTTAAATTTCCCTGGGGATCAGCATCAATGACCAATACCTTTTTGTCATTCATGGCAAGACCAACGCTCAAATTGCTTGCCAACGCTGTCTTCCCGACTCCCCCTTTTTGATTAGCTACTGCGATTACTTTAGCCATAACCGTTCCTCCTGTTCTTTTTTATCTGTTGCCCTGCCTTTTGCGGGCTTCTATTTTTGTTCTTTTGTCCACATCCGAAAACACTCGGAAGATCTTGTTGGTTCCCTTATTCTTTAAGGGCTTGGATTGGCTTGTGACTTGGTACACCTTGTCTTTTTCCATGTGTTCCAAATAATCTTTCAGCTCGTAGGTCGGTCCCGAAACTCTTACTTTTAACATACTCGTTCATTCCTCCTCTGATTGGGTATAATCTCTGTCTCATTTCGGGAACGGTTATTCTCATAATCGCTCTGCCTGCACCTATCGCTGTACTTGTTTTCATGGCATTTCCTCCTTGCTAATAGTTTTTGACCATAACAAAAAGGACACTCTCAAAAGATTTCTCTTTTAGAAAGTGTCCTTAATTTTGCAAATATTTGATTGACTACCCAAGAAGTAAATGCATTATCATGTACTGTCCTGCATCTACCATTGGAACTATTGTGGTACTTTTGTGGTACCTAAGCTCCTTTTACCACTCGAAACCCTTGATTTTACTGGGGTTTACTTGCCTGTTGACTTCAAGGTTGGGAACAGCAGCACATCCCGGATCGCCGGTGAATCCGTCAGCAGCATCACCAGTCGGTCGATGCCGTAACCGATACCGCCTGTGGGCGGCATACCGATCTCCAGGGCATTCAGGAAATCCTCATCCGTATGATTCGCTTCCTCATCCCCGGCTGCAAATGCCGCATCCTGAGCGGCAAAACGCTCCCGCTGGTCGATGGGATCATTCAACTCAGAGTAGGCATTACACATCTCCCAGGTATTGATAAACAATTCAAAACGTTCCACCTTCTCTGGATCGTCGGGCTTTTTCTTAGTCAGCGGGGAGATCGCCAGAGGATGATCCATCACAAAGGTAGGCTGGATCAGATTCTTCTCGCAGTACTCCTCAAAAAACAGGTTAATAATATCGCCCTTGGTATGGCGGTCCTCATATTCAATATGGTGCTGATCCGCAATGGCCTTGGCCGCTTCATCACTGTCCACGGTATCAAAGTCCACCCCTGCGTACTTCTTGATGCAGTCATTCATCGTAATGTGCTCAAAGGGCCTGCCGAAATCGATCTCCATGCCGTTGTAGGTAATCACGCTGCTGCCGCAGACAGTCTCCGCCAGATAGCGGAACATACTCTCGGTCAGCTCCATCATACCCTCATAATCGGTGTATGCCTGGTACGGCTCCATCAGGGTAAACTCCGGGTTATGGCGGGTATCCACACCCTCATTGCGGAACACACGGCCAATTTCGTAGACACGCTCCAGTCCGCCCACAATCAGTCTCTTCAGATACAGCTCCAGAGAGATTCTCAGCTTTACGTCCTCGTCCAGCGCATTATAATGGGTCTCAAAAGGTCTGGCAGCAGCGCCGCCCGCATTGGACACCAGCATGGGGGTCTCCACCTCCATAAAGCCTCTGCCGTCCAGGAAATTTCGGATTTCCTTGATGATCCGGGAACGCTTGATAAAGGTATCCTTTACCTCTGCATTCATAATCAGGTCGGTATATCTCTGACGGTAACGGATATCGGTATTGGTCAGGCCGTGATATTTTTCCGGCAGGATCTGCAGGCTCTTGGTCAGCAGTGTTACCTGGGACGCATGTACGGAGATCTCCCCGGTCTTGGTAGTAAACACCTCACCCTCGATACCTACAATATCACCCACATCATATTTCTTAAAATCCGCATAGGACTCTTCACCGATGCAGTCTCTTGCTACATAACACTGGATATTACCGGGCAGATCCTGAATATTGCAGAAAGATGCCTTACCCATAACACGCTTGGACATCACACGGCCGGCAATACGGACGGTTTTTCCCTCCAGTTCTGCATAATGCTCCTTGATCTCCGTGCTATGATGGGTTACATCGTATTTTGTGATCTGAAAAGGATCCTTTCCTGCTGCCTGCAGATTTGCAAGCTTTTCTCTTCTCACTTTCAGCAGCTGGCCAATATCCTGCTGCTGTTCCTGATTATTCTGTGCCTCTGCCACTTTTTTCTCATCTCCTATTTTGAGTTCCGCAGTCTTCCGTCCAGCGCCTTCCCTTGCAGAGCAATTTCCGGCTGCTTTCGCATCCGTAAATTCTCTGGGCACTGCACGGAAGACTGCTGTTTTAAGTTCCGCTGTTTTGAGTTCCGCTGTCTTCCGTCCAGCGCCGTTTTTAGTTACTTCTCTGAATCTCCAGAATCTTATAGGCAAATACTCCGGCCTGAGTCTCCACCTCTACGGTCTCGCCGATCTTCTTCCCCAGCAGCGCCTTGCCCACAGGGCTCTCGTTGGAAATCTTGCCCTTTAAGCTGTTTGCCTCGGTGGAGCCTACAATTTTATACTCCAGCTCCTCACTGTACTCGATATCCAGCAGCTTCACACGGCAGCCGATACTGATCTTGTCCAGATCCACCTCTTCTTCCACCACTACCTCTGCGTTTTTCAGGATCTTTTCCAGCTCCTCGATACGAGCCTCAATGTCTCTCTGCTCATCCTTAGCTGCGTCATATTCCGCATTCTCGGACAGATCCCCCTGCTCTCTGGCCTCCTTGATCTTCTGCGCCACCTCCTGACGCTTTACCACTTTCAGTTCATGGAGCTCTTCCTCATACTTTTTCAGACCCTCATAGGTCAGAATGTTTTTCTTTTCCTGCATCTTGCCATACCCTTCCTTTTCCCTTGAAATTTACTGCAATCACCCAACTTTTCCAGAATAACTCACCGTATTATACTGAATTTTCCTGGTGGTGTCAAGTACCAGTTATCCCAGGCATATCCCGCCAAAGTGTCTGCAGGGAAAAATATTGTGTTCCCAGCGGGCGATCCTCCAGCAGATGCCTTTTCTCCTCCATGGCCCCCAGATCCCACCACATGCTGCCGGGTTTCAGTCCCGTCACGGAAATATCCGCCGTACCGGTCAGATCAATCACCAGGCAGGGGCCCGGATAGCTGCGCAGATACTGACTAAGTCCCGGATATGCCTCTTTCCGGCGCACAGCCTCTGTTTCTGTTCCGCCCTCCAGCATCTGCCATTTTGTCATCAGCCCATATTCCTCATAGATCCAGTCCTGAATTTCCTCCATGTCCCTGGGGGCATAATCCAGGTAAAAATGAATCCCCCGGGACCGGCGGGCCAGCTCGGGAAGCCATGCCAGCAGGCCGGGATCATAGCCCAGCACCAGGATCTGGGACAGCTTCTGCCAGCCCTCCGCCCATTTCATCAGCATTGCCAGCTGCTCCGATACACCCCAGCCATCCCAGACCGGGACCCGCCACACCCTCAGCCACTCCCCGGTAAGCTGATGCCGCTGAAGATACCGCTGAAAGCTTCTGTCCCAGACCTGATAATCCGGAAAACAGCGATGCATGTCCCGAAGCCCCATTCCGCCCGCCGTTTCCTGCCGATGCCCCTGCCGGGCATCAGGCGGCAGCTTCAGACCGCCGCTCTCTTCACCGCCCCTTCTGTATTCCTCCATGCACCGCTCCCGAATCTTGTCCCGGATCACGCCGCATACATGGGAGGGCTGCCTCCAGGCCTCCAGATAGGCCTCCAGCAAAATCACCCGACTCAGGCTTACCTGCTCCAGCTGCAGATGCTCCACTGACACCGGTTCCCGGTTTCCCTTATTTCCCTTTTTCACCATCAGATATACCACATGTTCCATGCCATAATCTATGTGATTCTCCGGGAAATTATGCACCCGCCGGGCAGTTCTTCCTCTTATGCAAAAATCTGATCAATGCCCGCCAACAGCTCTTCCATGGTTTCCATGGTATTGATCATCTGATGAAAATGAGCCGAGTGGGGATAGCCCGCCGTATACCAGGCCAGGTGCTTGCGCATCTCCCGCACCGCCGTATATTCCCCCTTATATTCCAGCTGCAGTGCCGCATGGCGCCGCACAGTCTCTTTCATCTCCTGTGCAGACGGTCTGGGCATAACCACGCCGGACTCCAGATACCCGGTGACCTCCCGAAAGATCCAGGGATTGCCCTGGGCTGCCCTGCCGATCATCACGCCGTCGCAGCCCGTGTGCCGGATCATCGCCTCCGCCGCCTGGGGGCTGGTCACATCCCCGTTGCCGATGACCGGAATCTTCACGGTAGCCTTTACGGCGGCAATAATATCCCAATCCGCCTGACCGCTGTAATACTGCTGCCTGGTGCGTCCGTGTACCGCCACCGCCGCCACGCCGCAGCTCTCGGCGATCCGGGCGATCTCTACGGCATTGACATGCTCGTCATCAAAGCCCTTGCGTATTTTTACCGTTACCGGCTTTCGGATGGCTTTTACCAGCTTGGTCAGAATCTCTTCCACCAGCTTGGGCTCTTTCATCAGAGCCGAGCCCTCTCCGTTATTCACCACCTTGGGCACCGGACAGCCCATATTCAGATCCAGAATGGCAAAGGGCCGCTCCTCGATCCGCTTGGCCATCTCACTGATAATATCGGGATCCGAACCAAACAGCTGCAGGGATACCGGCATTTCCCGGGGATGAATCTCCAGCAGCTGCTCCGTATTTTTGTTGTGATAATAGATGGCCTTGGCGCTGACCATCTCCATGCAGATCAGGCCCGCTCCCTGCTCCTTACACAAAATACGAAATGGCAGGTCCGTCACACCTGCCATGGGAGCCAAGATCACATTATTTTCCAGGGACACATCCCCTATCTGCAACATACTCATGCTACCCTCCATGATTCAGCCTGCACTACTCCTCCTCATCCAGCATCCCGGACAGATCCTCTTTCAGGATAAACACCCGGTAATACAGACTCAGGGATTCCAGCAGCTCCCGGCGCTTTCTGCGGATTTCCGACACCAGCAGACCGCTGCCGATCTCATCATAATAGATATCGTCGTCATCCGCATTGGTCTCCAGAGATACGGAACCGTCCGCCTCAAACACAATGGTAAACACGCCCCCCACCTCCTCGGTGAACAGCACGCAGATAATATGCAGCTCCTCCTGGATGGATGCCGGTATTCCCTTAAACTGCTCATTAAAATAATATTTTTTATCATATGCATTTGCGCCGCAAAGCACAATACGATTGTTATTCGCTTCCAATAAAACAACCTCCATTAAACATATCCGTATATACCACGAACTGATACTTCTCCTGCATAGACCTCTACCAGGTCACCGCTCTTTTTTCTTACTAACAGCTCGCCCTTCGTATTGATTCCAAGTGCCGTACCCTCATATTCGCCCTTTGGATCCAATACCCTTACCTGTCGGTCCTTATTTAACAGGTACGTATTATACTTCTCTACCAGTCCTGTCAAATCCCAAGTCTTCTCATATTCTGCATATTCTTGCTCAAAATAATACAGTACACGTCCGATTAACGATTCTCGCTCTATTTTTCTTCCAAGCTCTCTTGCTATTGACGTCGCCGTTGCTGAGATTTCTTCCTCGAAAAAGAGTTGATTGGCATTAATTCCTACACCAACCACGACATAACCGATTGCATTCTTTTCCAAGCTCATCTCTGTCAGAATCCCACAGACCTTCCTACTATTCATAACAATATCATTCGGCCACTTAATACCGCTCTTGCCTGGAGCTAACTCTTCTATTGCTTCCAACACAGCAAGTGCCATCACAAGCGTCAATGCAGAAGCCTGATCCGGCATACACTCCGGTCGAAGCAGCAATGACATATAGACAGATTCCCCTTTTGGCGAAGCCCAAGTTCTTCCTCTTCTGCCCTTCCCTGCTGTCTGCATATCGGCAACGGCAAGAGTGCCATGCATGGCCCCCTCCCTTGCCAACCTTTTGATGTCTTCATTTGTGGAATCTGTCTCCTCCTGAAAAAACAGATTCTTTGCAAGCCATGTTGTATTTTTTTCTATCTGACCTGCCAACGTTTCTCCATTCATGTACGATTATGCTCCTAAGGTAGCTGCCATAACTGCCTTGATGGTATGCATACGGTTCTCAGCCTCATCAAAAACGAAAGACTGTGCAGATTCAAATACCTCATCGGTTACCTCAAGCTCCGTAAAGCCATACTTCTCACCCTGTTCCTTGCCTATCTTTGTCTTCAGATCATGGAATGCCGGTAAGCAATGTAAGAAGATTGCCTGTTCTCCTGCATTCTGCATAATCTCCTTGGTAACCTTATATGGTGAAAGTGCTCTGATACGTTCCTCCCATACCTCTTCCGGTTCACCCATAGATACCCATACATCGGTATATACAACATCAACGCCCTTTGTTCCTTCTATTGCATCTTCTGTTAAGGTAATCGTAGCACCGGATTCCTTTGCATATTCTTCACACTGTGCAACAAGTGCCGGATCAGGGAAATATTCCTTTGTCGTACATGCTGTAAAGTGCATTCCAAGCTTAGCACATGCAATCATCAGGGAATTACCCATGTTATAGCGTGCATCACCCATATATGTAAGCTTGAGGCCCTTTAATCTGCCAAAATGTTCTCTGATGGTCAGCATGTCTGCCAGCATCTGTGTCGGATGATATTCATTGGTCAGACCATTCCAAACCGGCACACCTGCGTGCTGTGCCAGTTCCTCTACAATCGCCTGACCGAATCCGCGATATTCAATACCGTCA
>JAGANP010000241.1 GCA_017624175.1 Lachnospiraceae bacterium
CCTATTATGTGATGAATTTCCGGCAGGAGTTTCGGAAAAATGTCATGGATTATTTTGTGCAGGAGTATCTGCAGGGGAGAACGCCCAACCCCTGTATCGCCTGTAACCGGTATGTGAAGTGGGAGTCCCTGCTGCAGCGCAGCCTGGAGATCGGAGCGGATTATATCGCCACCGGACATTATGCCCGTGTGGACAGGCTGCCCAACGGCCGCTATGCCATCCGCAATTCGGTGACGGCAAAAAAGGATCAGACCTACGCTCTGTACAATCTGACCCAGGAGCAGCTCTCCCATACGCTGATGCCGGTGGGGGATTACACCAAGGAGCAGATCCGGCAGATTGCTCTGCAGCAGCATCTGCCGGTGGCGCACAAGCCGGACAGCCAGGAGATCTGCTTTATCCCGGATCATGATTATGCGGCCTTTATTGACAGGGAGGCGGGAAAAAATGTACCGCCTCCGGGGAATTTTGTGACGAAGGACGGACAGGTGCTGGGGCGGCATAAGGGCATTACCCACTATACCATCGGGCAGCGCAAGGGCCTGAATCTGGCCATGGGACATCCGGTGTTTGTCACGCAGATCCGGCCGGAGACCGATGAGGTGGTTATCGGGGAAAACGAAGATACCTATACGGACCGGGTGCTCTGCGATCGGGTAAATTACATGGCGGCGGAGGATCTGACAGAGCCCAGGCGGGTCATGGCAAAGATCCGCTATAACCATGGCGGTTCCCCCTGCGTGATCGAGAAGCTGCCGGACGGACGGGTGCTGTGCCGCTTTGAGCAGCCGGTGAGAGCTTCCACGCCGGGGCAGGCAGTGGTCTTTTATGAGGGAGAATATGTGCTGGGCGGAGGGACGATTCTGCGGGAGTGACCTTCAAATGCTCATTGGTGCAGTATCACAGGTAAAACCCGTGATAGGTATGCTGCTGCAAATGGGAACGGGTATGGATCGGGATGCGGAAAATCAGAAAGGGAAAAGGCGGAAACTCGGACAGGGGGAGCTGCATACAATAAGAAGACAGCAGTATGCCCGGTCCGGCCCTCTGACGGGAAGAAGCATACCGGGCGGCGCCGCCGGGCAAAGCTGAAAAATGAAGGAGCGAGAACGGCAATGGATATGCAATCAGGCAGAAACCGGAGGAGAGAGAAGAGCTATCAGGGCGTGCAGGGCGTCATTGTGAGTATGGAACCTACGCAGATCGGCAATCGCCGGGCGGATGGCTGCATGCAGTATGTGGGGCTGGAGGATCAGGATGGGAATCTGGTGTATTTCCAGGTGTCACCGGCCACCTTTGTGCTGGATTTTGTGATGCTGCAGGAGGGGATGACGGTGACCATGTATTACCGCACGGATGAACCCGTGCCCCTGATCTATCCGCCCCAGTACCGGGCGGCGGTGGTGGTGCCCCAGATGTCCGGGCAGAGAGTGGATGTGGATTACTACAATCATTCCCTGGTGAATCGGGATATGACGCTGCAGCTGAATCTGAACAGCAGTGTGGAGATTACCACCACCAATAACCAGCGGTTTATGGGAAATCCCGCAGGCAATGATCTGGTGGTGGTGTACAGCACTTCTACCAGAAGCATTCCGGCCCAAACCACGCCCATGCGGATCATTGTGCTGTGCCGGCAGCAATAGGGCTAAAAGCGTTTAAATTCCGGCTGACGCTTTTCAAAAACCGTGTAATACCGGAAACCGCATTCCTGCAGCACCGCCTCGGCCCTGTGGAAATCAGCGGCGATATGGGCGGGATCATGTGCATCGGAGCCGATGGTGATGATCTCGCCTCCTTTTTGCCGGTAATGCCGGAGAATTTCCGTGCAGGGATGCACGTCCCGCATGCCTTTGCCGATTCCGGCAGTGTTGATTTCAAGGCCTTTCTCCTTTTCCAGCAGCAGCTCCAGGATCCGGTCAAAGAGATCCTGATATTTCTCATAGGAATAATGCCTGTCTTTTTCCGGGGCGTAGCGTACCACATAGTCCAGGTGCCCGTATACATCAAAGTTATCAAATTTTTTCACATTCTCCAGAATGGACTGAAAATATTCCCGGCAGGCTTCTTCTTCGCTGCGTCCCTCAAAAAAGGCGGGATAGTAGGGATCTTTGCCGTTGCAGATATGGGAGGAGCCAATGATAAAATCATAGTCATGGCTTTTGGCAAAGACGGCATTCTGCCGTGTCAGATGGGGCTGCAGGCCCAGCTCCAGGCCGAAGAAAATGTTGATCCGGCCTGCATATTTCTCCCGCAGGCGGATCAGATCATAGAGATAAGCGTCCGCATTCAGCTCGAACATGCCCTGGGGCGTGTCCTCGGTCACGGGATAGTCAAAGTCATTGTGTTCGGTGAAGCACATATGGGTCAGCCCCAGGCTGATGCCCTTTTGAATCATCTCCTCCATGGGGGCATCGGAGTCCCCCGAATGGGAAGAGTGCAGGTGGTAATCCGCTGTAATCGACATAATGTTGTTCCTCCATAGGCTAACGATGGATCCAGTATAGCATTTCTGCGGGGGAAGCACAAGATACCGCAGGAAAACTATGAATAAACTGTAAAAAATCCCAGAAATGCTAATTATTTTTGAAATACATCTTGAATTTTGGACAGGAATTAGGTAAAATAACTTTGCTGACAAAATTTTGACAATCTCACAGCTGCCGATAAGGGGAGCCATGAGTGCTTCTTGTCAAAATAATATAAAATATATTTTAGGAGGA
>JAGANP010000242.1 GCA_017624175.1 Lachnospiraceae bacterium
CATTTTCCCATTTCGATACCGCCTGCCTGCTCACGCCAAGCTGCTCCGCAATGTATTCCTGAGAAAGTTTCAGTTCTTTACGTCTGGCTGCAATACTCTGTCCCAAACTCATATTTCGCACCTTCCTTTCGAATACATTGTACTTTCAACATGGGAAAAGGTCTACCAACTATATGTCAACCCTTTGTTGCGGGCGGTAAAAATGATCTGCCGCTATGCTTTCCAGTTAAAAGATACCACAAAAATATGAATAATTCTACCTGTGGCCCAATTGAAAAAACAGCGTGTACCGCAGTTCCATTGCGGTACACGCTGTTCTGTTGTCAGTTTCCGGCATTCAGCCGGCGGGCCTTGTAGAGCTTGTACATCTCCTCCGTTGCAAGACGGATCTTGGCCACGGAGATTTCCGTATCCTTGGGGAAGAGGAAGTAGTGGACCTCGCTGTCGCCGATGCAGATGCAGTCGGCGATCTCATACCAGTAGTAGTCGGCATACAGGCCATAACAGCTCTGGGGCTTCTGGCTATAGTTCAGCTTTCCGTCGCAGCCGGTGAGGGTGAAGCCGCTGCGGTCGTGGGTCAGGTGACCTTCCCCTACCATATAAATGGCTTTGTAGTCCACCTGCATGGCGATCTGAACATCGGTATCCAGCAGGTACTTGCCGTCCAAAATCTCCTGCTGTACCTCCTCCCGCTCCCAGGTGTACCAGTCGGGAATATGAGAGAATTCCGTTTCGCCCTCCAGCGCATTCAGCTGACCCAGGGGCGTCAGTTCCCAGCGCTTGCCACAGCAGCCGCAGGAAAGCTCCGTACCCTTGCCACGCATCTTGCCTTCCTGGCCGCAGGCGGCGCATTTGTAGAGGATCCGGTCCAAACCGTCGGCCCGGAAGGGCTGATCGATCTGCAGGCCCTGTTCCTTCTGCCACTTGAAGTGGTCGAAGCCAAAGGCGGCATCGATGCCGTCACTGAGTTCCTTTACACTCTTCTCATGGATCTCATCGCGGGTATAAAGCACATAGGCCTTGGCGGAAACCTTGGAGTTTTTCCGGATCTGCAGTTCATTATAAAGAGGATTCCGGGAGAACAGGCCGAAGGTCTCAATCATAATGACGGGGACGTCAAATTTTTTCAGCAGTACACCCATCTTCCGGGGCAGCGTCGTGGCCCGGCCGTCAAAGGAGTAGCCGGCCTCGGGATACATCAGCACGCTGGTGCCCAGGGTCTTGAAGCAATACTCCATATCCTGAATCAGACGCAGATCCGTGACAAACTTCTGGGTGGGGATGCAGCCGATAGAGCGCATCAGCCACTCCATCAGACCGAAGAAACCGATGAAGCCGTCATTGCTGCATACAATATTAAATGCTCTGGGATACAGGATCCGGTAGGCGATCTCCATGTCCAGGAAACAGGTGTGGTTCATCAGGATCAGGCAGGGCTCTCCCTTTTTCAGCTTCTCAAAGCCCTCCGTCTCATACCGGAAACCGGAGCCCATCATGCCAAAGATGGTCAGAATACGGATCAGGGTGCGCCAGAAAAGATTGGGCTTGCGGGGCTTCTGATACTGGGGGCGGGGCAGTGCCATTACCTTGTCGTAATCCAGGGTTTTGATGGTGGTTTTCATAATACGCTGTCCTTCCTCATCTTCTTTCGCGATTTTGCTGCCGTGATACCGAAATATTATACTTTAAATAGAAAGTGAAGTCAAGATTTGTTCATATTGGGCAATTTCGTATTTCTCTGCAGCTGCTGACGCATCACCGGGTAACCGCATTTATTCATCATTTTTTGCATATCTATGTATATTATTCATCCTTTCGCACCTCATGAATACATATTTCTTTCGTATATTTGGATATTCATTTTTAATATTATTTCATTTGTGCTATTTTTACCATGTTATGGGGAAACTTTTTTGGATTGTTGTATGAATAAACAATTGACGATGAATATTATTCGCGATATAATTCAATCATCAATCAGCCTATATTCAAAATGATAAAAAGGAGAAATACTAC
>JAGANP010000243.1 GCA_017624175.1 Lachnospiraceae bacterium
CAAGGTGTATCTGTATGAGGCGGTGCCGGAACTGATCCGGGTCACCACCATTACCGCCATCAGCCTGATCGGGCTGACCACCATGGCCGGGGCCGTAGGAGCCGGAGGAATCGGCAGCTTTGCCATCAATTACGGACAGAATCTGCATCATCAGGATATTGTCAATGTCTGCGTTATCGTTCTGCTGGTTGCGGTGTGCATTCTGCAGACAGTGGGCAATATTTTCGCAAGGAAAACCACCAACAGACGGCTGTTTGACGGCAACCTGCGGAAAGCAAAACAGTAGGGAGCCTGTGCAGGCTCTCTGCGGAACTCAAATAAGGAGGAGATATACGTTATGAAAAAAGAAAGCAAAAAGCATTTAACCTATCTGCTGGCCGCCGCTGCTGCGGTGCTGACCCTGGCAGGCTGCGGAAGCCAGAACTCGGAGACAGTGAAAATCGGTGTGCCGGATGACGCCACCAACCAGGCCAGAGCCATCAAGCTGCTGGAAAGCGCAGGACTGATCGAGGTGGATCCGGCAGCGGGCTACACTCCGGAAATGAAAGATGTTACCGGGTATCTCTATAATGTGGAGATCGTACCGGCCACCGCCAATACCCTGCCGTCCACTCTGAACGATTACGGGGCCAGCACCATCAATGGCACCTATGCGATTCCGGCGGGCCTGGTGCCCTCCAGGGACGCCCTGCTCATTGAGAACCAGGGCGAGGCCGGAGATAACCCCTATGTGAATATTATTGTGGCACGTACCGAGGATCAGGACAATGCCGTCTACCAGACCGTTGTGGAAGCCTATCAGACCCAGATCGTGGCTCAGTACCTGATTGAGAAGTATCAGGAGGCTTTTTTCCCGGCCTTTGCCTATGACGAAGAATATAGGGCGGAGGAAGGCTTCGTAGATGAAATCGACCGGTATACCTCCTCCCGTGAGGGCAAGACCGTGGTGAAAGTGGGAGTCTGCGGGGCTTCCAATGACCAGTGGAAAGCCGTCCAGAAAGTTCTGGATGAGGAAAATGCAGGAATCTATATTGAACTGGTGGTCTTTGACGCCTACAATCTGCCCAACGAAGCGCTAAACAGCGGTGAGATTGATCTGAACGCATTCCAGCACAAGGCCTATCTGCAGCAGGAAATAGAGTCCGTGGGATATGACCTGACCGGGATCGGGGATACGCTGATGGCGCCGCTGTCCCTGTACTCCAACAGGTTTTCTTCGCTGGAAGAGCTGAAGGAGCAGGCCGGTCAGAAGTAAAAAGGCCGGTGGGAAAGGAAAACAGACGAAAAAGGAGAGGGAGCATCATGCGAAACAAAACGGAACAGAAGCTGTATGAACAGGTACTGCAGGCGCAGCCCTATGTGACGGCACTGCGGCGTCATTTCCATAAGTATCCGGAGCTTTCTGCAAAAGAATATCATACGGCTGAAAAAATAGAGGAGGAGCTGGATCAGCTGGGTATTTCCCACCGCAGGGTGGGGGATACCGGCGTCTACGCATCCCTTACGGGAGAGAATCCGGAGGGCAGAACCATCATGCTGCGGGCGGATACGGACGCCCTGCCGGTAACGGAGGAACATATCTGCGAGTATACCAGTCAGAATCCCGGTGTGATGCATGCCTGCGGGCACGATGCCCATACGGCCAGTCTGCTGGGAGCGGCCAAAGTGCTTTCAGCCAACCGTTCCCTGTTTTCCGGTACCGTCCGCTTTGCGTTTCAGCAGGGAGAGGAGATCGGCTACGGCGCCCGGCTGTTTGTGGACGGGGGCTTTATAAAGGGAGCGGACAGAACCTTCGGCGTGCATGTGGCTTCCGATATAGAGGCCGGAAAAACCGCCATTGTGCCGGGGCCCAACAATGCCAGCGTGGACTGGTTCCGGATCCGGGTACAGGGCAGATCCGCCCATGTATCCACCCCTCAGCAGGGGGTGGATGCCCTCTATATTGCCAGCCAGATCGTGGTGGCAGCCCAGGCGCTGATTACCAGACGAACCAGCCCCATGGACCATGTGCTGATCGGTATCGGCAAAATGACGGCGGGTACGGGGTACAATATTCTGGCCCAGGAAGCGGAACTGGAGGGTACCATCAGGGTGCTGACAGAGCCCCTGCGCAGGGAAACGAAAGAACGGCTGGAGCAGCTGGCGGCATCGGTAGCCCTGGCCTTTGGCGGCAGCGTAACCTTTTCCTGGAAAGACTATACTTCTCCCCTGGTAAACGATGCCGCTTCAGCCGGGGAGGTACAGCGTACCGCCGCAGCGCTGTTTGGCAGCGATCAGGTCATTACCCGGCGGGAACCCACCCTGGGCGGGGACGATTTTGCAGAGTTTATCCTGCAGGCGCCGGGAGCATATGCCTATGTGGGCTCCCGCAATCCCCGGAGACCGGAAACCTGCGTAGCCCATCACAATGCCTGCTTTGATATTGATGAAGAGGCGCTTAGAGTGGCCACGGCGCTATATACCATATATGCGGCGGATTATCTGAATGAATGGCGAGACATTTAGACAGCACAAAATCAGCACCTCGGGTGCTTTTTTTGTGCCGTCTGCATGTCCCTGAAAGACGTATTTTGGCTTGACATTCTCCGGAGATGGAGTTATATTTTGTGTTATGAATCGGAGGAGGAAGAGTTGTCGCTCTTGGCACCCTCTTTCTTCCGAATATCCTCCAACAGTTCCGTCAATTCACGGACGTTTTGTTCACGCTCTTTCAGGTATTTTTGCCGTCTGACCTCCAAAGCAGCCAGCTTGCGCTGAATGCCTTTCTCGGAATGGGTCAGAAAAAAGGTGGGAGGAATCCAAAATTCTTTTTGCGGAAAGCAGTATTGATAGTCCATCCAGTGAAAGCAGTATTTAATTTTCAGTTTTTGCCATAGGCTTAGATGTTTGTTCATAGCATGTCTCTTTCTGTGTTGTTTTGAAATTATTGTTTGCTGCGTTATTTTGATGTAATTATACCACGTGGATTGAAAAAAGGCGATACCTTTTTTATAAAAATTTTATAAAAATTAAAATATAATGGTGTAATGCAGGAAAGAAATGGAGTTATGGTGATATGATGGAGAAAAATGCAAAAATCTATGTGGCCGGCCACCGGGGAATGGTGGGTTCTGCCATTGTCCGGGAACTGGAGCGGCAGGGCTACGCCAATATTATCACCCGCACCCATCGGGAGCTGGATCTGTGCAGCCAGCAGGAGGTGGAGGATTTCTTTGCCCGGGAGGAGCCGGAATATGTGTTTCTGGCGGCGGCAAAGGTGGGCGGTATCGCTGCCAATGAGGGCGCATTGGCGGATTTTATGTATGAGAATATGATGCTGGAGATGAATGTGATTCACAGCGCATGGAAGCATGGCTGCAGGAAGCTGGAGTTTCTGGGCTCCTCCTGTATCTATCCCCGGATGGCGCCTCAGCCCATGAAGGAGAGCTGCCTGCTGACCGGAGAGCTGGAGAAGACCAACGAGGCCTATGCCCTGGCCAAGATTTCAGGGCTGAAATATTGTGAATTTCTGAACCGGCAGTATGGGACGGACTATATCTCGGTGATGCCTACCAATCTGTACGGACCCAATGACAATTATCACCCCACTCACAGCCATGTGCTTCCGGCGCTGATCCGCCGGTTCCATGAGGCCAGGGAGCAGCGGCTTCCCTATGTGACCTGCTGGGGGGACGGCACGGCGCTGCGGGAGTTCCTCTATGTGGATGATCTGGCAGAGCTCTGTGTGTTCCTGATGAACCATTACAGCGGCAATGAGACGGTGAATGCGGGGACGGGCAAGGAGCTGACCGTCAGGGAGCTGACGGAGCTGGTGGCCCGGATCGTGGGCTATGAGGGGGAGATCCGGTGGGATACGAGCAAGCCCAACGGCACCCCCAGAAAGCTTTTGGATGTCAGCAAGGCCAAGGCGCTGGGATGGCAGTATAAGACGGAGCTGGAGGATGGAATCCGGCTGGCGTACCAGGATTTCCTGAACAATCCCATGCGGGCGGAGCGGTAATCTGCGGACAGGGGCGTTGGGGTTAATCTTCCCCCGGAGCGCTTTCTTCCGTCTCCCGGGGCTCCGGCTCCGTGGGGACGTGCGTGGGGCCGGGCTGGACGGCAGATAAGGGCGGCAGGCCGTTTTTGTCGCATGCAGCCAGCATCGTCAGATACTTTACCAGATCCTGTCGGCCTTCCGGTGACAGTCCAAGCAGCACATTGACTATGGCGCCGGTGGTGTACCGATTTACCAGCGGCTGGTTCAAGCTCTCTATTGGAAAAAAGTACTCGGTACGATCCAGCAGGTAGTCCGTGGATACCCGGAAATAGGCCGCCAGCCTGCACAGGGTTTTCAGATCGGGGGAATGCACCCCGTTCTCGTAGTTGGAGATAGTGCCCACGGAGACATGAAGATAGGAAGCCAGCTGCTTCTGGTATACGCCTCTTTCTACCCGCAGACGGTAAAGCTTTTTCCCGAATTCCATAAAATATCCTCCCATGCTGTTTTTTGAATACACATGATTTTAATAAAAATAGAATTACATTATAGAATATGCACGGGGATTACACTTTATGTAAAATGCCATTTAAAAAATTGAGAACAGAAATACACAGAAATGTATTGACAAGTGTTTGCAAAAGGGATATACTAAACAAGAATTAAAGATGATTACTAGAGTAAGAGTGGGCCTGTACCACTCTTTCTTGATGTTATAGCGAGAGGTGAGCGGATGTCGAAGAGAGAGAACTATGAAACCAGGACGGAGGAGCTGCTGCAGCCCATAGCGGCCGCCCAGGGGGTGGAGATCTACGATGTGGAGTATGTAAAAGAGGGCAGTGATTACTATCTGCGGGCCTACATTGACAAGCCGGAGGGCGTGGGAATCCTGGACTGTGAGAACGTGAGCCGGGCCCTGTCCGATGTGCTGGATCAGGAGGATTTTATCCCCGATGCTTATATTCTGGAGGTGAGCAGTCCCGGGCTGGGGCGCACGCTGAAAAAGGACAGACATCTGGCGCATAGCATCGGCAAGGAAGTGGAGCTCAAGCTGTATAAGCCTCTCGAGGGAGCAAAGGAGTACGCCGGTGTGCTGAAGGCTTTCGATGAGAACAGCATTGTGATCACCGAAGCTGCAGGAGACAGAACTTTTATAAGAAGTGATATTGCCGTTATCAGGCTGGCACTTGACTTTTAGGAACAGGTGAGCCGCTCATATGGCGGGAGGCCGGACTGTTATGATCATAAAACTGGGATTG
Source organism: Lachnospiraceae bacterium (assembly GCA_017624175.1). GTDB lineage: Bacteria > Bacillota > Clostridia > Lachnospirales > Lachnospiraceae > Acetatifactor. Next base: position 5,239 of record JAGANP010000243.1, read on the forward strand.
CCCGGAGGGCAGAATGGAGGAAAAGTAGAAAATGAACAAGGAACTGATGGAGGCACTGGATATCCTGGAAAAGGAGAAAGAGATCAGCAAGGAGACGCTGTTTGAGGCGATCGAGAATTCCCTGCTGACCGCCTGCAAGAATCATTTCGGCAAGGCGGATAACGTAAAGGTTGAGATCAATCGTGAAACCTGTGATTTCCTGTGCTACATGGAGAAAGAGGTGGTGGAGACCAGAGAGGACGTGGAGGATGATGTGCTGCAGATCGCTCTGGAGGATGCCCGGGAGCTCTCCAAGAAAGCACAGGTGGGGGATATCCTGAATGTGGAGATCAAGTCCAAGGAGTTCGGCCGTATCGCTACCCAGAATGCCAAGAACGTGATTCTGCAGAAGATCCGTGAAGAAGAGCGCAGCGTGATCTACAACCAGTATTTTGAAAAGGAAAAGGATATGGTAACCGGTGTGGTACAGCGCTATATCGGCCGCAATATCAGTATCAACCTGGGCAAGGCGGACGCCATGCTCAGCGAGAGCGAGCAGGTGAAAGGCGAAGTATTCCTGCCCACAGAGCGTATCAAGGTCTATGTGCTGGAAGTGAAGAACACCCCCAAGGGTCCCCGCATCAATGTGAGCCGTACGCATCCGGAGCTGGTAAAGCGGCTGTTTGAGTCCGAGGTGACGGAGATCAAGGACGGCACGGTGGAGATCATGAGCATCGCCCGGGAGGCGGGCAGCCGGACCAAGATCGCCGTGTGGTCCCACAATCCCAATGTGGATGCGGTGGGGGCCTGCGTGGGCTTAAACGGCGCCAGAGTCAATGCCATCGTGGAAGAACTGCGGGGAGAGAAGATCGATATTGTGAACTGGGATGAGAACCCCGGCAATCTGATCCAGAATGCTCTGTCCCCGGCCAAGATCGTGGCAGTTTTCGCCGATCCCGATGAGAAGACCGCCAAGGTGGTGGTGCCGGATTACCAGCTGTCCCTGGCCATTGGCAAGGAAGGACAGAACGCCCGCCTGGCAGCCAGACTGACCGGCTACAAGATCGACATCAAGTCCGAGACTCAGGCTAAGGATGCTCCCGGCTTCCGCTATGAGGATTATATGGATGACGAGTACGAGGAGGAAGACGAGGACTACATCGAGGAATACGACGGCGGAGAATACGAAGGCGGAGAGTATGACGGCGGGACGTATGAGGAATAAGGGGGCGTGACGATGGCAAAAAAGGTTCCCCTGCGGCAGTGTGTGGGCTGCGGTGAGATGAAAGGCAAGAAAGAGATGATGCGTGTTCTGAAGACCGCAGAAGGCGAGATCTGCCTGGACATAACAGGAAAAAAGAACGGACGGGGTGCATATCTTTGTAAACAGAGGGAGTGCCTGGAGAAAGCCCGTAAGAATAAAGGGCTGGAGCGCTCCTTTAAGATCCGTATCCCCGACGAAGTATATGAGACCCTGAATAAGGAGTTTGAGAGTATTGAAGCAAAATAAAGTATTATCTTTGCTCGGACTGGCAATCAGAGGGCATAATTTGGTAAGCGGTGAGTTTCAAACAGAGAACGCAGTAAAGAGCGGGGACGCTATGCTGGTTATCTTGGCAGAGGATGCGTCAGCGAATACCAAAAAGCTGTTTCAGAATAAAGGTTCTTATTATGGCGTTCCGGTTTACGTGTACGGAACCAAGGAAAGCTTGGGCGGAGCCATAGGAAAAGAACTGCGGTCTTCTCTGGCAGTATGCGATGCAGGTTTGGCACAGGCGGTTATAAAGGCACTGGAATATGAGGGTGCAGGCCAGGTGAATGGAGGTAGTGAGCATGGCGAAAATGAAAGTACATGAACTAGCGAAAGAGGTAAACAGGCAAAGTAAGGAGATCCTGGCTTTTTTACAGGAAAAAGGAATAGAAGCCAAGGCGGCCAACAGCTCCGTGTAGGAAGCAGATGCGCAGCTGGTTAGAAAAGCTTTTGGCGGAAAAGGAGATACACAGGTGGGAGAGAAAAGTGAGAAGCCCTCTGAGGGGGTAAAAAAGGAACAGGCATCTAAGCCGGCGGCAGAGGCAAATACTCCTGCGGTTCCGAAAAAGAAAAAGAACATTATTTTTGTCAGCAATCCGCAGAATTCCAAGATATCCGGGCAGAAGCCCAAGGGTAACGGGCAGCCGGGACAGAGCAGGGGCGGACAGGGCGGCAGAGGCGCCTATAACAGCGGTAATGGCGGCGGCAGACCCGCTCCCAGAACCCCGATCAAGCCTCTGACCCCGCCGTCTCCTACGCCCAGCGTACAGATGGTGACCATGAAACCCCAGCCCAAGCCCAAGCCGAAGGCGGAACCGGCAGCAGAGCTTCAGGCGGCAGGGCAGGCTCCCGCAGCGCAGAATGCTGTTCCCCAGCCGGTACAGGAGAAGCCCCAGCCGGTACAGGAGAAACCCCTGCAGGAGAACCGGCCTGAGCCTGCCAGAGAGGCAAACAGGGAAGCCGGCAGGGACAGCAGCAGAGAAGTCGGCAGAGAGCAGAACAGGGACCGCAGAGAGCAGAGCCGGAGCTTTGACAGAGGCGACAGAAACGGCCGCAGCAGTGAGCGCAGCGACCGCAGAGAGGGAGGCTATCAGGGCAGCCGTGACGGTCAGAGAAGCGGCAGCTATCAGGGCAGCCGTGACGGTCAGAGAAGCGGCAGCTATCAGGGCAGTCGTGACGGTCAGACCAGAGGCGGCTATCAGGGCAGCCGTGACGGCCAGAGAAGCGGCGGCTATCAGGGCAGCCGACCGGGAAGCCAGAGCGGCAGCGGCCAGTTCGGTTCCAGAAGCGGGGCACCCGGCGGACGGCCTGCCTTTAATAAGGACGGCCAGAGCGGACGTTCCTTTGGCGGCGGCAGACCCGGTCAGGGAGACAGATTCCGCAGCCAGCAGCAGGGCAGCAAGGGCTTTGGCGGCGAGACGCCCATCAAGGATACGGAGAAGCACAGAGAGGAAGAGAAGCGGCGGATCAGCCAGGAGAAGGATAAGCGTAACCGTAAGGACTACATGTATGAGGATGACGAGGCTTTGAAGAACAAGCCCGGCCGCTTCATTAAACCGGAAAAGAAGAAGGAAGAAGTGGCCGAGGAGACCATCAAGGTTATCGTGGTGCCCGAGACCATTACCATCAAGGATCTGGCGGATAAGATGAAGATGCAGCCCTCCGTGATTGTCAAGAAGCTGTTCCTGGAGGGAAAGATCGTCACCGTGAACCAGGAGATCTCCTATGAGGATGCGGAAAACATCGCCATGGATTATGAAATCCTCTGCGAGAAAGAGGTAAAGGTGGATGTGATCGAGGAGCTGCTGAAAGAGGATGAGGAGGCAGAGGAAACGCTGGTGAGCAGACCCCCTGTTATCTGTGTCATGGGGCATGTTGACCATGGTAAGACCTCCCTGCTGGATGCCATCCGTAAGACCAATGTCACCGATAAGGAGGCCGGCGGCATCACCCAGCATATCGGTGCTTATACGGTGTCCATCAATGACCGCAAAATTACGTTCCTGGATACCCCGGGACATGAGGCGTTTACCGCCATGCGTATGCGTGGCGCCAGCTCCACGGATATTGCCATTCTGGTGGTGGCTGCCGATGACGGCGTGATGCCTCAGACCGTGGAGGCCATCAGCCATGCCAAGGCGGCAGGCATTGAGATCATTGTGGCTGTGAATAAGATTGATAAGCCCGGTGCCAATATTGAGCGTGTGAAGCAGGAGCTGACGGAATATGAACTGATTCCCGTGGACTGGGGCGGAACCACCGAGTTTGTTCCCGTATCCGCCAAGTCGGGCGAGGGGATCGAGACTCTGCTGGAGACCATTCTGCTGACGGCAGATATCCTGGAGCTGAAAGCCAACCCCAACAGAAGAGCCAGAGGTCTGGTGATTGAGGCGGAGCTGGATAAGGGCCGGGGACCGGTGGCTACGGTGCTGGTACAGAAGGGTACGCTGCATGTGGGAGATTTCATTTCCGCAGGCGCCTGCCACGGCAAGGTGCGTGCCATGATCGACGATAAGGGCCGCAGAGTTAAGGAAGCGCTTCCCTCTACACCTGTGGAGATTCTGGGACTTTCCGATGTGCCCAGTGCAGGTGAAGTGTTTATTGCCCATGAAAGCGATAAGACTGCAAAAACCTATGCGGAGACATATTTAGCCCAGAATCGGGAAAAGATGTTAGAGGATACCAAGTCCCGCATGTCTCTGGACGATCTGTTCTCCCGGATTCAGGAGGGCAATCTGAAAGAGCTGAACCTGATCGTCAAGGCGGATGTACAGGGCAGCGTGGAGGCGGTAAAGCAGTCTCTGATGAAGCTGTCCAACGAGGAAGTGGTGGTAAAATGCATTCACGGCGGCGTAGGGGCCATCAACGAATCCGATGTGGTTCTGGCCAGCGCCTCCAATGCCATTATCATCGGCTTCAATGTGCGGCCTGACGCTACAGCCAAGGCCACTGCCGAGAGAGAGAACGTGGATGTACGCCTTTACAAGGTCATCTACCAGGCCATCGAGGATATTGAGGCGGCCATGAAGGGCATGCTGGATCCGATCTTCGAGGAGAAGGTGATCGGCCATGCCGAGGTGCGTCAGATCTTCAAGGCTTCCGCAGTGGGCAATATTGCCGGTTCCTATGTGCTGGACGGCGTCTTCCAGAGAGGCTGTAAGATCCGGATTACCCGGGAGGGCGAGCAGATCTACGAGGGCAGTCTGGCATCCCTGAAGCGGTTCAAGGATGATGTAAAGGAAGTAAAGGCCGGTTTTGAGTGCGGTCTTGTCTTTGAGGGCTTTGACCAGATGCAGGAGCTGGATATTGTGGAAGCCTACATCATGGTGGAGGTTCCCAGAACCTGATGCAGCCCGGGAAGAAAAGAGGAAAGCGATGAGAAAAAACAGCATTAAAAATACCCGCATCAACGGTGAAGTGCAGCGTGCGCTGGCGGAGATCATCCGCAGTGAGATCAAGGATCCCCGCATCAGCCCGCTGACCAGCGTGGTGTCCGTGGAGGTGGCGCCTGATCTGAAGAGCTGCAAGGCCTGGATCAGCGTCCTGGGCGGCGATGAAGCCCGGGACGCCACCTATCAGGGGCTGAAGAGTGCGGAGGGTTATATCCGTTCCCAACTGGCGAAAACCATCAATCTGCGGAATACGCCGGTGATCACTTTTATCATGGATCAGTCCATAGAATACGGCGTAAATATGTCCAAGAGGATTGATGAAGTGATCAGCGCCGATGAGGAGGCCGGACGGGAAGAAGAAAGGTAAGGAGAGATACGTGAATATTTTACAGGAATGCCAGGGAGCTTCCCGCATCGCCATCACCGGACATGTCCGGCCTGACGGCGACTGCGTGGGCTCCTGCCTGGCACTTTATCAATATCTGCTGAAAAAAATGCCCCAGGCCCGGGTACAGGTGTATCTGGAAAAGCCTGCGGAGATTTTTGCAGGCATCAAGGGCTATGACCAGATAGATACGCTTTGCGAAGACACCGATCCATATGATGTCTTTTTTGTGTTGGACAGTGTACCGGAGCGTATGATGGAACCGGCGCAGAAGCTTTATGCGCAGGCCCGTAAAACCGTGAATATTGACCATCATATCAGCAACAGCGGAGCCGGCGACGTGTCCTATGTGGTGCCGGGCGCCAGCTCTACTGCGGAACTGATTTACGAATTGATAGATAAAGAGGCACTGGATACCGATTTGGCAACGGCGATCTACATAGGGATTATCCATGATACCGGTGTGTTTCAGTATTCCAATACTTCTCCCAGAACCATGGAGATCGGTGCACACCTGATCCGCTTTGGCTTTGATTTTCCCAAACTGATTCAGGAGACCTTTTACCAGAAGACCTATTTGCAGAGCCATGTGCTGGGCCGGGTACTGCTGGAAAGCATCCGATTTATGGACGGAAGCTGCATAGTCAGCGGCTTAGACCGCAAGACCATGGATTTCTACGGGGTGGAGCCCAAGGATCTGGACGGCATTGTGAATCATCTGCGGAATATCAAGGGGATTCACTGCGCCATCTTCATGTACCAGACGGGGGTGCTGGAATATAAGGTAAGTCTGCGTTCGGATGAGCTGGTGGATGTGTCTGAGGTGGCTTCTTTCTTCGGCGGCGGCGGCCATGTGCGGGCTGCAGGCTGCACCATGAAAGGCACCTTTCATGACTGCGTGAACAATCTGTCCCTGCACATTGAGAAGCAGCTGGAGGCCCATAAGGATTGAAACAATATGTATAACGGCATTATAATTGTAAAGAAGGAAAAAGGCTTCACCTCTCATGATGTGGTGGCGAAGCTGCGGGGGATCTGCGGCCAGAAAAAGATCGGCCATACCGGGACGCTGGATCCGGAGGCCACCGGGGTGCTGCCGGTCTGTCTGGGCAGCGGCACCAGGCTCTGTGATATGCTGACCGATAAGGATAAGGAATATGTGGCCTGGCTGCAGCTGGGCGTGGAGACCGATACCCAGGATCTGACCGGCCGGGTGCTGGCGGAGCATCCGGTGGAGACAGACGAGGAGCAGGTACGGGAAGCGGTGTGCTCCTTTCAGGGGTCCTACAGACAGATTCCGCCCATGTACTCTGCGCTGAAGGTAAACGGTAAGAAGCTCTATGAGCTGGCCCGGGAGGGCAAAGAGGTGGAGCGGCAGGCCCGGGAGGTTCAGATTGCGGAGATCGAAATCCTGCAACTGCGGCTGCCGGAGGTACAGCTGCGGGTGGTCTGCAGCAAGGGCACCTATATTCGGACGCTGTGTGCGGATATCGGGGCAAAATTAGGCTGCGGCGGAGCCATGAAAAGTCTGGAGCGCACCAGGGTGGGGCGCTTTGCCTTAGAGGAGGCGCTGACCCTGGGGCAGCTGCAGGAGCTGAAAGACCGGGGCAGGCTGGCGGAGGCGGTGAGACCGGTGGAGAGCATGTTTGCCGAATGTCCGGTGCTGCATGTGCGTCAGGATCTGACCAGGCTGCTGGACAACGGCAATGCCCTGACCGTGGAGCAGACGGCGGAAAAAGAGCGGTACGCACCGGGAAGATGGGTGCGGGTCTGCTGGCCGGACAACCGTTTTGCCGGCATCTATGCCTATGAGGAAAGCAAAAGGAGATATCAGCCCGTGAAGATGTTTCCGGAACAATAGTGTGAGAAAAATGGAGATTGTAACCAATATTCTGGAATTGCAACTGAATAGAAAGACGGCGGTGGCAATCGGCAAGTTTGACGGCCTGCATGTGGGGCACAGGAAGCTTCTGAGCCGGGTCATGGAGCAGAAGCAGCGGGGATTTGCTCCCTGTGTGTTTACCTTTGACCCCTCCCCGGCGGTGCTCTTTGGCTTATCCGACGGAAAGGAACTGATGACCCGGGAGGAGAAGCGCCGGGCTTTTGCCGAGCTGGGGGTAGAGCTTCTGGTGGAATTTCCGCTGACGGAAGTCTCTGCGGGCATGGAGCCGGAGGTCTTTGTGGAGGAGATTCTGGTAAAAGGACTGAAAACCGGCTATGTGGCTGCCGGTGAAGATGTGTCCTTTGGCCGTCGGGGAGCCGGAGATGCGGCTCTGCTGCGGAGACTGGGCGTAAAGTACGGCTATGAGGTGGAAACCATTGAAAAGCTGAAGATGTACGGGCAGGAGGTCAGCTCCACCTATGTGCGCAGCCGGATCGAAGAGGGCTGCATGGAGGAGGCGGCTGCCCTGCTGGGGACGCCCTATACGGTGTCCGGCCGGGTATGCCACGGAGCCAGACTGGGCCGCACGCTGGGGATGCCCACGGTGAATCTGCAGCCCCCCGCAGCCAAGCTGCTGCCGCCTTTCGGGGTGTATTACTCCCGGGTGCTGTATGAGGATCGGATCTATGGGGGCATCAGCAATATCGGCTGCAAGCCCACGGTCACCGATGCAGGGCAGGTCGGTGTGGAGACCTATCTGTATGACTTTGACAGAGAGATCTACGGAGAGGAGATCCGGGTACAGCTGCTGGCTTTCCGCAGGCCGGAGCAGCGCTTCGCCTCTCTGGAAGCCCTGAAGGACCAGGTACAGGCAGATATTGCAGCGGGCAGAAAGTATACTGTTGTGTAAAATAAATGTAAAAAAAGTATATTTTCCGTAAAAATACAGTAAAAAGTATATTGTCAGTTTGCTCTTTTTCCCTTAAAATAAAAGCGTATGTGTTTATGATGCTGATACGAATGAAGGGAAAGAAAGCATGAATACAAGTATTATCTTATCTTTGGCCGGGGGCTTGGGCCTTTTCCTGTTTGGCATGGATCTGATGAGTGATTCCATCGAAAAGGTAGCCGGTGCAAAACTGCGGCGTATTCTGGAGATTTTTACGACCAACCGTTTTACCGGCATGCTGGTAGGTATTGTTTTTACCGGCATTATCCAGTCCTCCTCAGCCTGCACGGCTATGGTGGTCAGTTTCGTCAACTCCGGTCTGATGAATCTGTATCAGGCGGCGGGGGTAATCTTTGGTTCCAATATCGGTACCACGATTACTTCGCAGCTGGTGTCTATTAACCTGTCGGCAGCAGCACCCGTATTTCTATTGTGCGGCGTGCTGATCATGATGTTCAGCAAAAAAGAAAAAGTGAAGAAATTTGCAGAGGTGGTGGTGGGCTTCGGCATCCTGTTCACCGGTCTGAATACCATGTCCAGCGGCATGGCGGAGATGAAAAATGTGCCCGAGGTGGTGGAGCTGCTGAAGTCTCTGAGGAATCCGGTTCTGGCTACCCTGGTGGGAACCGTGCTGACTGCCGTGATCCAGAGTTCATCGGTGACGGTCAGTATCGTACTGCTTCTGGCGAACCAGGGCTTTCTGGATCTGGGCATCTGTCTGTATATTATTCTGGGCTGCAATATCGGCGCCTGTGCAACGGCGATTCTGGCTTCCCTGCCGGGTAAAAAGGACGCCAAGAGAGCGGCTTTGATCCATTTCTGGTTTAATGTGATCGGTACCCTGCTGATCTATGTGATCCTGTTCTTTGCCAAGGATCCGGTGATCCGTCTGATTCAGTCTATTTCAGCGGATAACGGCAGATTCGTGGCCAATGCCCATACGATCATCAAGATATTCCAGGTAATCGTTCTGTTCCCGTTCTCGAACTGTATTGTTAAGCTGGCATCCGTCTGCGTGCCGGGAGAGGACAAGAAGGTGGGCTACCGGGAGAGCTATCAGCTGAAATATATCGGGGAAAAGGTGGTCTTCAATCCTGCTACGGCGGTGGTGGAGGTCATAAAGGAGCTGGACCGTATGGCATCCCTGGCCAGCGAAAATCTCAACCGTGCCATGAATGCGCTGATCACCCTGGACGAAGAGGATATAGAAGAAGTCTATGAGGTGGAGAAAAATATCAACTTCCTGAACCATGCGATAACGGATTATCTGGTCAAGATTAACCAGACTACGCTGCCCATCGAGGATCTGAAGAGTCTGGGCGCCCTGTTCCATGTGGTGAATGATATCGAACGGATCGGAGATCATGCGGAGAATGTGGCGGATGCGGCGAGACAGCGGAAAGAATCCGGCATTACCATCAGCAAGGAGGCTCAGAGGGAGCTGGGGGAGATGCTGGATATGGTAAATACCATCATCCAGTATGCCATTGACATGTTCGTCAAGAGCGATGACAGCCATATGGAGGATGTGATCCGGCTGGAGGATCAGGTGGACAACAAGGAGAGGGAGCTGCAGCAGCGGCATGTGGAGCGCCTGACCAGAGGGGAATGTACGCCCGAGGCCGGCATGATTTTCTCGGACATTGTATCCGGCCTGGAGAGGGTAGCGGATCACGCCACCAATATTGCCTTTGCCATTAAAGAAGATGAGGCGGAGGGCTGAATTGTTATAAATGTACAAGGAAATATCAGGAAGGGGTTGACAAGCCCCCAGGGATATTGATATAATTCTCATGTCAATTAATAAATTTGTAACAAAATTGTAACTTTTTGATTGGTATGGGGAAAAAGAGCTTCATGCCGTCGGGAATGAAGCTCTTTTGAAATACGGAGGCAGCATGAAAGAAAAAGGATCTATTGTACTGAGAGGAATCGGCACCTGTATGGCAGCATGTCTGCTGCTGCAGCCCCTGGGAGTCCAGGCGGCGGAAACCGGCGGCACCAGGGATGTGCTGCAGGATGCGGGAGTTACCTCTATCATAGATGTGGCTATGACCGAAGAGGAGTACATAGCCGCTGCTCAGGAGGCGCAGGGTGCGTCCTGGGGCTATACGAATATCGGGATTGCGGATGTGGAATCCGGCAATCTGAATGTCAGGGCGGAGGCTTCTACTGACAGCAAGCTGGTGGGCAAGATGCCCAAGGGTTCCGCCTGTGAGGTGCTGGAGGTGCTTTCAGATATCGGCTGGGCGCATATCCAGTCCGGCGAGGTGGACGGATATGTGAGCACGGAATATCTGCTGATGGGAGCCGCAGCCAAGCTGCGGGCCAATGAACTGGTGAGAACGGTGGTTGTGGTGGACAGCGACGGCGTCCGGGTCAGGGACGATGCCAGCACGGACGGCGCAATCTTTACCCAGGTGCCGGAGGGAGAGGAACTGGACTATGTGGAGACTCTGGACGGCTGGTACCAGGTGGATATCGACGGGGAGACAGCCTATGTGTCAGCGGAGTATTCCCATGTGGAGGAGCGTCTGGATACGGCGATCACCATGTCGGAGCTGCTGTATGGACAGGGCGTGTCCGACATCCGTGTGGATCTGGTGGAATACGCCAAGCAGTTTGTGGGCAACCCCTATGTGTGGGGCGGCACCAGTCTGACCAAGGGGGCTGACTGCTCGGGCTTTGTATTGAGTGTGTTCAAGAACTTTGGCGTGACCTTAAGCCACAGCTCCAGAGCCCAGGCTAATGAGGGAACCAAGATCTCCTATTCCGAGATTCAGCCGGGTGACCTGGTATTCTATGCAAACAGCAGCGGAACCATCAACCATGTGGCGATTTATATCGGCGGCGGACAGGTGATCAGCGCCAGCAGCCCCAAGACCGGTATCCGAATCAGCAAGTACAACTATCGTACACCGGTAAAATACGTAAGAATTCTGCAGGATTAAATTAAAATTTTTGTTTACAAATGCAGCAGGATGTGTTATTCTTAGGCAGTATGAGTTCGCCGACACTCAGATGCAGGACACTCCGACCTGATCTTAGTGTAAGGTGCGTATAATAATCAGTATGGAGGAAAAAGAAATGATTTCTAAGGAAAAGAAGACCGCAATTATCAACGAGTATGCAAGAACCGCCGGTGACACCGGTTCACCCGAGGTGCAGATCGCAATACTGACAGAGAGGATCAAGGAGCTGACCGAGCATATGAAAGCAAACCCCAAGGATCACCATTCCAACAGGGGCCTGCTGAAGCTGGTAGGTCAGAGACGCGGTTTACTTGCTTACTTAAAGAGCAAGGATATTGAGAGATATCGTGCGCTGATCGAGAGATTAGGACTGAGAAAGTAAGATTTTGGAAAGGCGGAGCAGCAGCCGGATTCGGCACTCCGCCTTTTTGCCATAAAAAACGGTAGAAGAATGGAGAGAGGATAATATGTACAATTCTTATTCAATGGAACTGGCCGGCCGTACTCTGACCGTAGATATCAACAGAGTCGGTAAACAGGCTAACGGCTGCGCATTTATGCACTATGGCGAGACCACCGTGCTGAGTACTGCAACCGCATCGGAAAAGCCCAGAGAGGGCATTGATTTCTTCCCCTTAAGCGTGGAATTTGAGGAGAAGCTGTATTCTGTAGGTAAGATTCCCGGAGGTTTCAATAAAAGGGAGGGTAAGGCCAGCGAGAACGCAATTCTGACCAGCCGTGTGATTGACAGACCTATGCGCCCCCTGTTCCCCAAGGATTATCGCAATGACGTAACCCTGAATAATATGGTAATGAGCGTGGATCCTGAGTGCCGCCCGGAGCTGGTGGCTATGCTGGGCGCTGCAATCGCAACCTGCATTTCGGACATTCCTTTTGACGGTCCCTGCGCTATGACCCAGGTGGGCATGATTGATGGGGAATTTATCATCAATCCCTCCCAGGAGCAGTGGAAAAAGGGCGATCTGAACCTGACCGTGGCTTCCCCCCGGGAAAAGGTGATTATGATTGAGGCCGGTGCCAACGAAGTGCCTGAGGCCACAATGATCGAAGCCATCTACAAGGCCCATGAGGTCAATCAGACCATCATCGCTTTTATTGATAAGATCGTTGCCGAGGTGGGCAAGAAGAAGCATGAATATACCAGCTGTGCCATTTCTCAGGAGATGTTTGACGAGATGAAGAAGATCGTTACCCCCGAGGAGATGGAGACCGCTGTATTTACCGATGACAAGCAGACCCGTGAGGAGAATATCCGTCAGATTACGGCCAGACTGGAAGAGGCTTTTGCAGAGAACGAAGAGTGGCTGGCTGTACTGGGCGAGGCTGTATATCAGTACGAGAAGAAGACCGTGCGTAAGATGATCCTGAAGGATCACAAGCGTCCTGACGGCCGTGAGATTACTCAGA
>JAGANP010000244.1 GCA_017624175.1 Lachnospiraceae bacterium
AAGACCATCGTCACCAACGGCGACCAGACCGACACCATCTACGAGGGAATGGATCATCAGCTGACCTTTGAACAGTCTCTGCGCTGCAGGGAGTTTGAGCCGGACGGCCCTAATTATACCCCCAGAATTTCCGGCATCCTGCACATCGAGGACGGCAGATACAGCTATGCCATGTCGATCTTAAAGAGCAACCATGGCGACGGCTCCTCCTGCGTCCGCAATACCTTTGCTTATCAGACGCCGCTGGCAGGTGAGGGACATTTTATTCATACCTATATGCATGACGGCAATCCCCTGCCCAGCTTCCAGGGAGAGCCTAAGCCGGTGGAGATGATGGATGATATGAATGCGTTCACGGACATGCTGTGGAACAGCCTGAATGAGGATAACAAGGTGTCCCTGTTTGTGCGGTATATTGATATCACCACCGGACAGTATGACACCAGAATCGTGAATAAAAATCAATAAAATTTAGGAAATTGCGGAACTCAAAAACAGCAATTTCCACGCCAGTACCCAGAGAATTTGCGGATGCGAAGTCAGCCGGAAATTACTCTGCGGGGATGGTACTGGGGGGAAAATTGCGGAACTCAAAATAGGAGGAAAAAATAAATGAACGAGATCGAATTAAAATACGGCTGCAACCCCAATCAGAAGCCTTCCCGAATCTACATGGAGGATGGCAGCGAACTGCCTGTTACCGTCTTAAACGGCAAGCCCGGCTATATTAATTTCTTGGATGCCTTCAACGGATGGCAGCTGGTAAAGGAGCTGAAAGAGGCCACGGGCCTGCCTGCGGCTACTTCTTTTAAGCATGTTTCCCCTGCAGGCGCAGCAGTGGGCCTGCCGCTGACGGAGACCCTGGCAAAGATCTACTGGGTGGATGACCTGGGAGAGCTGTCTCCCCTGACCTGCGCTTATGCCCGGGCAAGAGGCGCTGACAGAATGTCTTCCTTCGGCGACTTTATCGCCCTGTCCGATGTCTGTGATGCGGATACGGCCCGCCTGATCAAGCGGGAGGTATCCGACGGCGTCATTGCGCCCGGCTATACGGAGGAAGCGCTGGAGATGCTGAAGGCAAAGAAGAAAGGAAACTACAATGTAATCCAGATTGATCCCGCCTATCAGCCTGCTCCCATAGAGAAAAAGCAGGTGTACGGTATCACCTTTGAGCAGGGCAGAAACGAACTGGATATCAATGGGGATCTGCTGTCTCATTTTGTGACGAAGAACCGGACCGTTCCCGAAGAAGCGCTGATCGATATGAAGATTGCGCTGATTACCCTGAAATACACCCAGTCCAATTCGGTGTGCTATGTAAAGGGCGGACAGGCCATCGGCATCGGCGCCGGTCAGCAGTCCCGTATTCACTGCACCAGACTGGCAGGCAGCAAGGCCGACAACTGGTTTCTGCGCCAGGCTCCCCAGGTGCTGGGTCTGCAGTTTTTAGACAGCATCGGCAGAGCGGACAGAGACAATGCCATTGACCTGTATATCGGCGAGGAATATATGGATGTGCTGGCGGAGGGCGCATGGCAGAAGATCTTCAAGGTGAAGCCTCCTGTATTTACGGCTCAGGAAAAGAGAGCATGGCTGGATCAGAACCAGGATGTGACCCTGGGCTCCGACGCTTTCTTCCCCTTCTCGGACAATATCGAGAGAGCCCATAAGAGCGGCGTAAAGTATATTGCCCAGCCCGGCGGCTCGGTGCGGGATGATCTGGTCATCGAATGCTGCGACAAATATGATATGGCGATGGTGTTTACCGGCATCCGTCTGTTCCATCACTAGGACTGAAGGAGTATTACGGAATATGAGACTGGCAGATTTGGAAAAATATGATCCCATCACCATACAATGTCATGACAACCCGGATGCGGATACGCTGGGGGCGGCCTACGGCCTGTACTGCTATTTTCGCAGCAGGGGCAAACAGGTGCGAATGATTTACAGCGGTTATTCCCGGATCCAGAAAGCCAACCTGTGTATGATGCTGGATAAGCTGAAGCTTCCCATCGAGTATGTGGAGCGGGAAGGACAGCCGCCCTTTCCGGGGCTGCTGATCACAGTGGACTGCCAGTATGGTGCCAGCAATGTCACCCGGTTTGAAGCGGAGCATGTGGCGGTGATCGACCATCACCGGATCGAGATAGAGGGCCTGGAGATGAGCCGGATCCAGTCCGACCTGGGCAGCTGCAGCACACTGGTATGGATCATGCTGCAGGAGGAGGGCTATCCGGTAAATGAGGATGTGACCCTGGGGACGGCTCTCTACTACGGCCTGTATATGGATACCAACCAGCTCTCGGAGATGCATAATCCCCGGGATATGGACATGTGGGAAACACTGAATACCAACAAGCGCCTGATTACCAGGTTCCGCAATTCCAATCTGTCCCTGCAGGAGCTGATGATTGCCGGCATCGCTATGATACGCTACAGCTACAATGACGAGCACCGGTTTGCCGTGATCCATTCCCAGCCCTGTGATCCCAATATCCTGGGCCTGATCAGTGATTTTCTGCTGCAGGTGGATGAGATCGATGTGTGTCTGGTATACAATGAGATCAACGACGGCTACAAGATCTCCGTGCGCAGCTGTATCCGGGAGGTCAATGCCAACGAGCTGGCTGCTTTCCTGACCGAGGGAATCGGTTCCGGCGGCGGCCATGCAGAAAAGGCCGGCGGTTCCATCAGCAAGAAGCTCTATGAGGAAAAATACCGCACGCTCCATGCGGACGCCTATTTCAACAATCGGATGAATGAATACTTTACGCAGTTTACCGTCATTGACGCCCAGGAGTATCTGATGGATACGGCGGGGCTGAAGCGTTACCGCAAATCCCCCGAACTCATGGGGTATGTGCGGGTGGACACCATTGAGGGGATCGGCAGAAGCGCAGTGCTGCGTACCCAGGAGGGGGATGTGACGCTGAGTGTGACGGAAGGAACTTATCTGATTCTGGAGGCGGACGGTGATATTATCCCGGTCAGCGGCAGTCAGTTCGAGCCCTATTATGATATGGTGGAGCAGCAGTTTGACTGGCGGGCGGTGACCTCCTATGAACCTACGCTCAAGAATCAGGCTAAGGATATTACGTTTCGGATACAGGATTATGTGAAAGCCTGTGTGCCAAACCAGAATCTGCAGGTCTATATCAAGGAGCTGACCCAGGGGGTAAAATTGTTTCCCCTGTGGGATGAGGACGGATATATGCTGGGCGTTCCCGGCGACTATCTGGCGGCCTACTGTGATAATCCCCGGAATATTTTCATCATCAGGCATAAGCAGCTGGGAGAAAACTACGAGGAGGTTGGCTGAAAGTCAGCCGTTTTGGGTTGAATCCCGGGGCCTGTTATGCTATGATGGGAAATACAGGAACTCAAAATAGGCAGAAAGGACAAAAAAGTTATGAGTGAACTGGAGAATACCATAACAGAAGAGGGGGCGGAGGAGAAGGTCTCCCGCAACTTCATTGAACAGATTATAGATAAGGATCTGGCAGACGGCGTGTACGATACCGTGCATACCCGCTTCCCGCCGGAGCCCAACGGCTATCTGCATATCGGCCATGCCAAGGCGATTCTGACCAACTACCTGCTGGCACAGCAGTACGGCGGCAAATTCAATATGCGCTTTGACGATACCAATCCCACCAAAGAGGATATCGAGTTCGTGGAATCCATTAAGGAGGATGTACAGTGGCTGGGCGCCGACTGGGAGGACAGACTGTTTTTCGCCTCCGACTATTTCGGGCAGATGTATGAAGCGGCAGTGAAGCTGATCAAAAAAGGCAAGGCCTATGTGTCCGACCTGACGGCGGAGCAGATCCGGGAGTACCGGGGCAGCTTCACGGAGCCGGGCAAGGAGGATCCCAGCAGCAATCGTTCGGTGGAAGAGAATCTGCGTCTCTTTGAGGAGATGAAAGAGGGAAAGTATGCGGACGGGGAGAAAGTGCTCCGGGCCCGCATCGATATGGCCTCTCCCAATATCAATATGCGGGATCCGGTCATCTACCGTGTGGCCCATATGAGCCACCACAATACCGGGGATGCCTGGTGCATCTATCCCATGTATGATTTTGCCCATCCTATTGAGGATGCCATAGAGGGGATCACCCATTCCATCTGTACGCTGGAATTTGAGGATCACAGGCCCCTGTATGACTGGGTGGTGCGGGAACTGGAATATCCCCATCCCCCCAAGCAGATCGAGCAGGCCAAGATGTATCTGAAAAATGTAGTCACCGGCAAGCGCTATATCAAAAAGCTGGTGCTGGACGGCAAAGTGGACGGCTGGGACGATCCCCGGCTGGTATCCATCGCAGCCCTGCGCCGCAGAGGCTTCACGCCTCAGTCCATCCGCAGATTTGTGGAGATGTGCGGTATATCCAAAGCGCAGTCCATTGCGGATTATGCGGCGCTGGAGTATTGTATCCGGGAGGATCTGAAAGCCCAGGCGCCCCGTTATATGGCGATCCTGGACCCGGTAAAGCTGATTATTGATAACTATCCCGAGGGGCAGACGGAGCTGCTGCCCGCAGTGAATAACCCGGAAAATGAGGAACTGGGCAGCCGTGAGGTGCCCTTTGGCAAGGTATTGTATATTGAGCGGGAGGATTTCATGGAGGAACCCCCGAAAAAATATTTCCGGATGTTCCCGGGGAATGAAGTGCGCCTGATGAATGCGTACTTTGTCACCTGCACCGGCTGCGAGAAGGATGCGGAGGGCAATATCATTGCGGTACACTGCACCTACGATCCCGCCTCCAAGGGCGGCAACAGCCCGGATGGCCGGAAAGTAAAAGGCACCATCCACTGGGTGGCAGCCGAGACGGCAGTGCCCGCCGATATCCGCCTGTATGAGAACCTGATTGATGAGGAAAAGGCGGACGAGAAAGGTTCCATCTATGACGAAAACGGGGAACTGTATCTGAATCCCCATTCCCTGGAGATCCGTCAGGGATATCTGGAGCCTGCGTTTGCGGGAGCCCAGGCATACGAGAGATTCCAGTTTGTGCGGCAGGGATTCTTCTGCGTGGACGCTAAGGATTCCGCACCCGAACATCTGGTTTTCAACCGGATCGTATCATTAAAGAGTTCCTTTGTACTGCCGAAGTAAGCCGGTGTACAGAGTAAGAGAAAGAAGGTAGAGTAATGGCAGGAATATTTTCCGGACTGAAGCAGATGGGGCTGGGAGACCTGGAGGACAGCGATCTGTATGGAGAGGAGAAAACGGCGGAGCCGGTAAAAGCAGCTGCACCCAAGCTCATGCTACCCGAGGAAAAGGAGCTGATCTATGATAAGACCTTTACCTGTCCTGTATGTGATCAGAAGTTTACCTCCCGTATTGTGAAAAGCGGCAAGGCGAGGGCGCTGCCCATAGAGCTGGATCTGCGCCCCCGGCACGAGGGGATTGATACGATAAAATATGATGTGGTGATGTGCCCGGATTGTGGGTATGCGGCGATCAGTCGTTATTTTGACAGCATGACGGCCAGTCAGAACCGTATGATTCAGGAAAAGATCAGCGGTAAGGTCAAGATGAAGAAATACACGGAGGATTACTATACCTATGAGGAGGCTATAGGGCGGTATAAGATGGCTCTGGTCTGCGCCATGGTAAAGAAAGCGAAGAACAGTGAGAAAGCCTATATCTGTCTGAAGTCGGCGTGGCTGATGCGGGGATACCGGGAGGATCTGGAGAAAAAAGGCCGGTTGACGCCCGAAAAACAGAAGGAGCTGACAGAACAGGAGACAGAGTATCTGCAGAATGCCTACAAGGGCTTTGTGGATGCGCAGCAGTCCGAAAGCTATCCGATCTGCGGGATGGATGAGCATACCATGGATTATCTGACGGCAGCACTGGCCTATGAGGTGGATGAACTGGATATGGCATCCCGGTGTGTGGCGAGACTGCTGGTATCCACGGCCAATACCCGGATCAAGGACAAAGCCAGAGAGCTAAAGGATATGATCATGGCGAAACGAAAAGAAACAGGAAAATAGGGCATGTATGATTTAACCATTGCGCTCCGTACAGACAGTGAAAAATGTCTGTACGAGCAGATCTATGAATATATCAGACAGGAAATCAGAGAGGGGAAGCTGCGTCCGGGGGAACGGCTTCCCTCTACCCGTTCTCTGGCGGAATATCTGCAGATCTCACGCAGTACGGCAGCGTTGGCCTACGAGCAGCTGGTTTCCGAGGGGTATATCGAATCCCGGCCCTACAGGGGATATTATGTCTGCCGGATGGAGGAGCTGTACCGTCTGGATACCGGGGAAGAGGACGGGGATGCGGACACGGCGCAGACGAGTGGGAAAAGGCCGCAGTACCGCTGTGATTTTTCGCCCACGGCCACGGATATGTCCCAGTTTCCTTTCGGTGTCTGGCGAAAGATCAACAAAAATGTGCTGAGCGAGAGCAGCAGCGGACTGTTTGCCCAGGGGGATTCCCAGGGGGAATACAGCCTGCGGGAGACCATCAGCAGATATCTGCATTCCTCCCGGGGGGTGAACTGCTCCCCCCAGCAGATCATTGTGGGCGCCGGAAATGATTATCTGCTGCTTCTGCTGGAAAAGATTCTGGGAAGACATGTGAAGATCGCCATGGAGAATCCCACCTATAAAAGGGCCTATCAGATTTTCAATTCCTTTGCCTATGAGATCACCACCGTGGACATGGACTCGGCGGGAATGTCGGTATCAGGACTGCGCAGCAGTGATGTGACGGCGGCCTATGTGATGCCCTCCCATCAGTATCCCACCGGGGTGCTGATGCCCATCGGACGGCGGCTGGAGCTGTTAAAATGGGCGGATGAGGCGCCGGACAGGTATCTGATCGAGGATGATTACGACAGCGAATTCCGGTATAAGGGCAAGCCGATTCCGTCTCTGCAGGCCTCTGACAAGCACGGCAGGGTGATCTATATCGGCACCTTCAGCAAATCCATTGCACCGGCCATCCGGGTCAGCTATATGGTGCTGCCCCAGGCCCTGCTGGAGCGGTACCGGCGGCAGTGTGCCTTTTACTCCACCACCGTGTCCCGTATCGACCAGAAGGTGCTGGAGGAGTTTATCCGGGAGGGATACTTTGAGCGGTATCTGAACAAGATGCGCAAATATTATAAGGAAAAGCATGATCTGCTGCTGGAGGAGCTGGCGGATTTTGGGGAAGCGTTTCAGATCACGGGTGAAAATGCAGGACTTCATCTGCTGCTTACCGGAAAGCGGGGGCAGACGGAGGAAGAACTGCTGACGGCAGCAGAGGCGGTGGGCGTCAAGGTGTATGGTCTGTCGGAGAGCCTGGTGGAAAAGGACAGCGGAGAAAGCCTTCGGCAGCCCGGCGGGACAGTGATCCTGGGCTACGGCGGATTGGGACAGGAGGACATAAAAAACGGCCTGTCGCTTCTGCGGCAGGCCTGGCTGTAAGTATCTTTATGCTTCCGGGGTATTGTTCTGAGGGGGAACCTCTTCCTCCAGGGGAGAGTCTTCCTCAGCAGCATCCTCCTCGTCGAAGAATTCTTCTACTTTTTCCTCCATCGTCTCCTCCGTGTCCGCAATGGTCTGGGACAGGGTGGTGAAGTGATCCTGGGCATCGGAGAGCTTCTCGGAAATGGTATTAACGGCATCTCCTACTTTCTGCGCAACGGTCTCAGCAACAGCACCGGCCTTTTCAACAGCCTTCTCAGAGGCTTCCTTGGCCAGGGATACGTAGTTGCGTGTGGCAGCGGCATCGTCTTCCAGATCATCGCTGAAGTTATCGTAGTCCTCATCCTCATCTGCGGCGGCTGCGGGAGCAGGCTCCTTTTTGGAGAGGAAGTAATAGGCAGCTGCAGCAGCGGTGCCGGCAGCGGCAGTAAAGAGTAAGAATTTACCGAATTTTTTAGCCATGGGGGTTACTCCTTTCAAAATTTTTCTGATATAGATATATTAATACTATTTTGCGGAAATGAAAAGAGAATATGTATAAAAAATTTATTAAAAGATAAAGCTTCTTGCCAGCATATCCGGGGTATGCTAAAATGGATAAAGCGTTACGGCATTCTGCATGGAGTATATATGAACGGGAAATTTTTTGATCTGAAAAAAGAAAAACAGGATAGAATGATTAATGCGGCCCTGAAGGTGTTTGCCCTGCAGGGCTATCGTCACGCCAGCACGGATGAAATCGTCAGGGAGGCGGGTATCAGCAAGGGGCTGCTGTTCCACTATTTTACCAGCAAGCTGGGCGTATACACCTTTGTCTATGACTATAGCGTCAGATATATGCTCCTGGAGCTGGGGGCCCGGGGGCCTGCGGGGGAGAAAGGGCTGTTTGCGGTGTACAGGGCCAGGGAGCTGGCCAGGATGCAGGCCATGAAAGGCTATCCCTATATGCAGCAGTTTTTAAACCGCAGTATGCAGGAGGATGTGAGCGAAGCCCTGCTGGCCATTGAGGAAAAGCGGGAGAGTCTGCTGGCGGAATATGACCGGATACAGAGCCAGATCGACTATGACGCCTTTCCCCCCGGCGTGGACGGCCATAAGCTGGAGCAGATGCTGGAGTACACAATACAGGGCCTGATGGGACAGCATTTTCTGGAGTCGTCCTTTCAGCCCGAGATGCTCTACAGCGAGATCCTGGAATATATAGATATGCTGGAAAGGCTGTGCAGCAAGTAAAAAGTCCCGGGAAGGGACTTTTTTCGCAGAATTATTTGTTCATCTTATAGGGCGGATCGGCAGGATAGCCGCCCTTTAATTTCTGCATGCCTCGCTGAATGGCGTCCCGGGAATTCTTCCAGTCCGCATCCCTGTTCTGATAATCAAATTTTTCCACCATCCAGGAGACGTCCTCATACAGGCGCTCCATATTGCGCTCCATCAGGGGCAGGATCACGTCATAGAACTGCTTCAGTTCTTTCTCGGAGAGCCGCTCATCCGCTGCACTGCACAGATCCCCGAAATGGGTGAGACAGAAGCCCTTGCTGTTTTTTACCTTTTCCCGGAATTCTTCGTCCCGGCTGTACATATAAAAGAAAGTATCCATATAGCGGGTATAATTATCTTTAAAATGATCGCAGATGTAGCAGGAGGCGTTCTTTTTGGAGACCCACATGCTGATGCTGTTTCCGCCGGTGTTGCCCCGCAGCTTGTCTTTCAGGGAGACCCTGCCCGGTGAAAAGGAGGCAAACTGCTGCTTCATCTCCTGGATGGTCTTCCGGTAGTGGGTCTTCAGGATCCAGGCATTGCCCAGGGTATTGCCGTAGACAAACATTTTCTGGAAATGCATACGGCAGAAACCGGCCTGATCCGTGGCCTGGCGGATATCGGCTTCCATATAGGAGCTGCTGTTGCCCAGGCAGAAATCCATGACATCCCGTTCCACCGCCCGCTCAATAAAGCAGAAAGGGCATTCATCCTGGGCCTCCATGGCCTCGTTCAGTGGTATGGTGTAGAGCTGTTCTTTCATTAACGGTTCTCCTCCTCTTTTTATAAACAGTGTAAATCATTTTTAGAAAAATGGCAACAATTCTTAACAAGATGTAACAAAGTTATGAAGAAAAGTCATGAAAACTTAAGATTAATTTTCTTGAATTTCCATCGGGCAGAAGCTACAATTTTCATATAAAAATGTGTGAGAGATGTGATAGTCTTGGTATTCAGCAGTATTGAATTCTTGTTGTACTTCCTCCCGATTTTTATCCTGATCTATATGATTGTCCCGCAGAAGCTGAAAAATACGGTACTTGCGCTGGGAAGCATGATCTTCTACGCCTATGGGGATCTGCGCTGGCTCTGGCTCCTGGCGGTGTCGACATTTGCGAATTATCTGCTGGCCAGGATGATGCGGGGGAGGGTGGTGCTGATCGCTGCACTGGCAGCCAATATCAGCGTTTTAGTTATCTTAAAATATTATCAGGGAGGGGCGATGCTTCCGCTGGGCATCAGCTTCTATACCTTTCAGGTAGTTTCCTATCTGGTGGATGTGTACCGCAAGGAAGTGCCTGCGGAGAGAAATTTTATTGACTTTGCCGCATATATTATGATGTTCCCTAAGCTGGTCATGGGGCCGATCACCAGCTACGGATCCATCCGGCAGCAGCTCCATCGCCGCAGCTGCAGTGCGGAGGGACTGCAGGAGGGACTGAAGCTGTTTATCCTGGGCCTGGCGGGTAAGGTTCTGCTGGCAGACCGGCTGGCGCTGCTGTGGCAGGAGGTGCAGGTCACAGGCTTTGAGAGTATTTCCACGCCGCTGGCCTGGATGGCTGCGGTGGCCTACTCGCTGGAGCTGTACTTTGACTTTGCCGGATATTCCCTGATGGCCATGGGCCTGGGAGAGATGCTGGGATTTCGGCTGCCGGAGAACTTCCGGCAGCCCTATATGGCTTCTTCCGTGCGGGAGTTCTACCGGAGATGGCATATGACATTGGGCGGCTGGTTCTGTAAATATGTCTATATCCCCCTGGGGGGCAGCCGCAGAGGGGAGCTGCGGACGATCCGCAATCTGCTGGCCGTATGGCTGCTGACCTCCCTCTGGCATGGCACTACCTGGAATTTCCTGATCTGGGGGATGGGCATCTGCCTGCTGATTATCCTGGAGAGACAGGTGGGGAGGCTCTGGAAGGGCAAGGCTTCGGCTGTCTGCCATCTGTATCTGTGGCTGGTGATTCCTGTTACCTGGATGTGCTTTGCAATCACGGATCTGGGGCAGCTGCAGATCTATCTGGGCAGGATGTTCGGCCTGATCCCAGCCGTGTCGTCCCATGGAGGAGACTGGCAGAAAGCGCTGGAAAATTACGGCGGGCTGCTGTTGGCAGGGATGGCCGCCTGCACGCCGCTGGTGGAATGGGTATACCGGAAGCTGAAAAAGCGGTGGATCGGCATGCTTCTGCTGGCCCTGTGTTTCTGGCTTTGCGTACACAGGATATTGGTGGAGGGGAACAATCCCTTTTTGTACTTTGATTTTTAACAACCGGCCCTGATGGGCGGTATCGGTGATGATGGATAAAAGGTGGAGGATGACCTTGAGATGGTGGAAAAAATGGTCCTTTGTGATCATACTGGGGATAACGGGTATTTTGTATTTTACAACGGATGAAAGCCTGATGGAGATGACCCGATGGGAGAGCGTGGATCCTGCGGGGCGGGAAAAGCCGGAGGGAGAATGGCAGCTGCTGGAGAGCGAGGAGACGCCCGATTCCGTATCGGGAGCTTCCGATGCAGAGGAAATAGGGGGAGAACCCGGGGAATCCGGGGAAGATGTCCCGGCAGAGGAAACGGAGGCGCCGCAGACAGGGGAAGCGGAGAGCCTGCCGGTATCCGAAGCTGCCGGTACGGAGAGTGTACCGCAGGAGCCGCAGATCCGATTCGGCAGAGTGGAGGACGACTACTTCAGCGACGCTCTGTTTCTGGGGGATTCCCGGACGGTGGGGCTGTATGAATACGGTGAATGGGAGGATATTGCCACCTTTTATGCTTCCACGGGGCTGACGATCTACAAGCTTTTTGATGCCCAGATCGTGGAGCTGCCGGGGCAGAAAGAAAAGATCACCGTGGAGGAGGCCCTGCAGCATCAGAGCTTCCGCAAGATCTATATTATGGTAGGGATCAATGAGATGGGCCGGGGAACCGTGGAGAGCTTTGCCGAGACCTATGGGGAAGCGGTGGCTCATCTGCAGGAGCTGCAGCCGGAGGCTGTGATCTACATCCAGGCTATTCTGAAAGTGACCACAGCCAGATCGGAGCAGGGCGACTATATCAACAACGAGGGCATTGAGGCCCGCAATGAGGCGCTGAGCCGTCTGGCAGACGGGGAAAAGGTGTTTTATCTGGATCCCAATCAGGCCGTCTGTGATGAGGATGGAGGCCTGGTGCCGGAGTACACCTTTGACGGGGTGCATCTGAAAGCAAAATATATCGGCCTGTGGAAAGAATTCCTGAAAGATAATGCGGTTTTGCTTGACTGATCAGGACAGGCGGATTATGATAGACACATAAGAATAAGCATACATGTGACACAAAGGGCTGCGAGGGAGTTTGCTCACCAAGCAGCTTTTTTGTGAAAAAAGTTATGCGAAGTACATGAGGAGGTTAATGAGATGAGTGACAAACCAAATGCACTGGGAAAGAGTGACATTTACGATGCCAGGAGCCTGGGGGCGCCCAGGGTGATTATCCTGGGGCTCCAGCATATGTTCGCCATGTTCGGCGCAACGATCCTGGTGCCCATGCTGACAGGGCTGGATGTATCCACCACACTGCTGTTTGCGGGACTGGGGACGCTGCTGTTCCATCTGCTGACCAAGGGAAATGTACCGGCATTCCTGGGATCTTCTTTCGCATTCCTGGGCGGCTATGAGGCCATAGCGCCCATGATAGACGGGCAGCCCAATAAGGAGCTGCTGCCCTACGCCTGCTTTGGCGTGGCCTGCTCGGGGCTGCTGTATCTGCTGCTGGCGCTGCTGATCAAGCTGTTCGGCAGCAGCAAGGTCATGAAGTTTTTCCCGCCCATCGTGACCGGACCGATTATCATTGCCATCGGTCTGACCTTATCCAGCTCCGCCATCAACAACTGCAATGAGGACTGGCTGATTGCCGTGGTGGCCATCCTGCTGGTGATTGTCTGCAATATCTGGGGCAAGGGCATGATCAAGATTGTGCCCATCATTATCGGTGTCATGGGCTCCTATCTGCTGGCTGTCGTTCTGGGCCGGGTGGATTTTACTGCGGTGAAGGAGGCCGCATGGGTGGGCCTGCCGATCCACTGGGATGCCACGGTGTTTTCCGTACTGGGCAAGGGGGATGCGTCGCTGCTGATTACCTCCATGATTACGATTATGCCCATTGCCCTGGCAACCATGGTGGAGCATATCGGCGATATCTCTGCCATTTCCTCCACTGTGGGCAGGAACTATATTAAGGATCCCGGCCTGCACCGCACCCTGCTGGGCGATGGCCTGGCAACGATCCTGGCTTCCCTGTTCGGCGCACCTGCCAATACCACTTATGGAGAGAATACCGGTGTGCTGTCACTGACCAGAGTGTTTGATCCCCTGGTAATCCGGCTGGCGGCCTGCTTTGCGATCCTGTTCTCTTTCAGTCCGAAGTTTGCGGCGGTGATCGGCTGTATGCCCACAGCCACGGTGGGCGGTGTGTCCCTGGTGCTGTATGGTATGATTTCCGCTGTAGGTGTACGGACCATTGTGGAGACCCGGGTGGATT
Organism: Lachnospiraceae bacterium; assembly: GCA_017624175.1. Lineage (GTDB taxonomy): Bacteria > Bacillota > Clostridia > Lachnospirales > Lachnospiraceae > Acetatifactor. The sequence continues at coordinate 13,210 of JAGANP010000244.1, forward strand.
TCGGCAAGACCCGCAATGTGCTGATTGCAGCACTGATCCTGGTACTGTCCCTGGGAATTGCCAACAGCAGCGCAGGAGCCATCAGCTTTACCGTGGGCAGCGTGACCATCAGTCTGTCCGGTCTGGCAGTGGGCGCTCTGGTGGGGATTCTCTTAAATGCGGTGCTGCCCGGCAAGGATTATGTCTTTGATGCGGAAGCTCCCTCTGAGACCGGAGTGGACTTCTCTGTGAGAAATAAAGAGAAAAATGTAAAGAAATGAGTCAGGTAAAAGGAGTAGGTACAGGGCTGTTATGGTTATGGATATGCATTGTGATACGATCAGTGAGATTCGAAACCGCCGGAGTAAGGGAGAGGAAGTCTGCCGTCTGCGGGAAAATCGGCTGCATATTGACGCCCGGCGGCTGCAGGAGAGCGGCTATCTGCTGCAGTGCTTTGCCCTGTATGTGAATCTGCGCAGCTGCGGCGGCCTGGACGAACAGGGCGCTCTGCAGCCGGAAAAGACCTGGGAAGAGCTGCAGTCCCTGTACCGGCTTTATCAGGAGGAACTGGCCGATTGCGCAGATCTGCTGCAGCCGGTCAGCAGCGCCTCGCAGCTGGAGAACTGCAGGCAGCAGGGCAGGACGGCGGCGCTGCTGACCGTGGAGGAGGGCGGCGTCTGCGGCGGCAGCCTGGAAAAGCTGGAAGAGCTGTACGCCATGGGGGTCAGAATGATGACGCTGACCTGGAATTTTCCCAACGAGCTGGGCTATCCCAATCTGAATGCACAGAATCGCTGTCCGGGCTATCAGGCGCTGTTACTTGCCGATACGGAGCATGGGCTGACGGAGACGGGAAGAAGCTTTGTGGCAAGGATGGAGGAGCTGGGGATGCTGGTGGATGTGTCCCATCTGTCCGACAGGGGCTTCTGGGATGTGCTGGAAGAAAGTACCGTGGCCTTTGTGGCCAGCCATTCCAACGCCCGGGCGGTCTGCCCCTGTGTGCGGAATCTGACGGATGAGATGATCCGGGCGCTGGCGGAGCGAGGGGGCGTTATGGGACTGAATTTCTGTAAGGATTTCCTGTATCTGCCTCCCGAGGGCGTCCCCAATCCGGGCAGCCTTGCTCCTGCAGTGGCTCACGCCAGACATATCTGCAATACCGGCGGTGAGGACTGCCTGGGACTGGGCAGCGACTTTGACGGGATCGAGACCAATGAAGCACTGCCCGGCGCCCAGGCTATGGAGCAGCTGTGGACGGAGCTGAAGCGAAGCGGTTTTACGGAGAGACAGCTGGATAAGATTTTTTATCAGAATGTACTGCGGGTGCTTTTTCCGGTTTGTTGAGAGCGCAGTATCCGTAACAGTTAAAGAATGAATCACAAAAGATAAATTATTTTAGAATCAATAGAGCAGATGAAAAGTGTTCTGAAAATTTTCCTCTGCTCGTGGACCCCTATTCCAATTTTCTCTCGTTTTGTTATAATCGTTTTTAGCATACGTGAATTTTTGGTCAAAAAAGGGAGTACATATATGGAATTCGGAGAAAAGCTTTATCGTCTGCGCATCGCCAGGGGCGTCTATCAGAAGCAATTAGCGGCATATCTTCATGTTTCTGTGGGTACGGTCTCTAATTATGAGAACGGCATCCATTTTCCGGACTTGCGTACCTTATGCAAAATCGCCGACTTCTTTCAGGTTTCCGTGGACTATCTGCTGGATCGTACCGAGTATATAGCGCCCATTGAGGAACTGAACCAGTCCTTTATTGACCAATATATCTGCAGCGATATTATGAATGCCATTCTCGAACTGTCGCCGGATGGCCGTGCGGATATGGTGAAGTTCCTGAAAATGCGGAAGCTGTATGATATTCACTGTCAGACCTCCCCGGAGGAATACGGAGCGGATACCAAGCTGTAGCTTCGACCAGGCGGCTTTTCAGGTCAGCGTCTCCAGGCAATATTCCAGAATGCTGCGCAGCGCTTCGGTTCTGCTGCGATAGAATACCTTATTATCCTCCCTGGTCACCTCTACAAGCCCTTCCCCTACCAGTGTTGACATATGATGAGAGATCGTGGCGGTGGTGAGGCCAAACTGCCTGGCCAGTTCAGTTCCGTAAGCCTGACGGTTGCGGATATAGGCCAGAATCTCAAATTTACTTTTATCACTGAGGAGCTTCAGGGCGTACAAGGCGATCTCCTGACGATTCCCCTCTTCCCCGTCCAGAACGCTGCGGATGGCAAGATCCTCTCCGTATAGGATACCGATCCAGCAATAAGCCGGTGACGGCACGAAAGCGCCTCTTTGGGTCTTGAGCTGCATGCCAAGCGTACCCGGTCTCATCAGCTGAGGACGGATGACAGTTCCCCATTGGCATTTTCCAAGAGCGGATCCCAGATTTTCCTGTATATAGTCGTATATATCTGTATGTTCCAGCGTCCGGCTCCAGAAAAGATAGAATTCTTCCGTAAGCGGAGCGATTTTCCGATCATGGCCGTGCAAAAGGGAGACAGTTCCCTGCAGCAGGGGCAGCACCTGTTCCCGATGCTTTTGCGGTTCCAGGAAAATCTGCTGCAGCTTCCATTTTTCCTCCTCGGGAATATTCAGCTTCAGGATGGTCCGCAGGATTTCCATAGGATCCGTCAGTGCTTTGGGGTGCTCCAGGGCATCCAGTCCGCTTTCATAGGCGGTAAGGCATTCTCCGAATTGCCCATAGTAGCTCTCTTCGTCCAGGCTCTGCCAGAATAACCGGAGCTGTTCCACTTCCTTACCAGGGGCGGCGGATGGGCAGTTCTCATAGAGGAGAACCATGTCTCCGGCGGTTAAGGAGGTATGCTCGTCACACTGAAAATAATAGTCTATCTCTTTTTTCTGTTCCTGAAACCGCTCCTGTGCTTCTTGTACGATGTCTTTCAGAAGCTGCAGAATCTGTCTGATTCTGTCAGTCGGTTTACCGATTGCGCTGAGGATTCTTTTCTCCAGTCGAGCCATATTATCGGAGCCGCTCACAATCCGGAGCAGTATCACGGCTTCCCTCAGATAGTCGATTTCTTTGCTGATAATCTGTTCTTCCATGCTTTATCCCTCTATTCCAGTCTGATTTTCCGTAAACCTACATATAAGAACAGTATAACACATAATACGCCGCTCCACAGCATAATTTCTGCAGTTGACAATTTTTCTGTCAATGCGCCGATTAGAAGAGAGACCAGGGGCGTTGCGGCACTGGCGGCGGCTCCCAGGATAGCAATGGCCCGAGCCAGATAATCCTGGGAGACGGTCTTGATAAACCGGACATTGAGATGAGCGTTGACGATGCTGGCGCTGAATCCCATAAGCAGGGAACAGAAGACCGTCAGGCCGTAGGCAGCCACGACCCGGGTATTCACATAGGTTCCCAGAGAAAACAGGCTGACGGCGATTCCCAGGAAGACGCCCCCGGCAACGATCAGGCTCCGGGTAGAAGCTCTTCTGCTGATATAGGGATAGAGAAAGGAGCCGATGCCCATACCGGCTACCACAGCGATGCCCATGACGCTCAGCAGCGTTTCCCCCTGTCCCATCACCTCACTGACCAGCGGACTCTGGAGGGCATTGAAGGGGACCAGTATGGCATTGGCAAATACCGCCAGAATACAGTAATTGCAGATAACGGGCTGGCCCTTCATGTAGAAGATCCCGTCCTTTAAAACGGTCAGGTATTCTTTGGCGGCTGATTTTTTAATATGCAGATTTTCCTCCCGGATTTTCAGTGTCAGCCGGATCAGGCAGGAGCATAGAAAGGTCGCTGCATCAATAAAAATGGCGGTTTCGATGCCGAATAAACCGATGATGACGCCAGCCATACCCAGTCCGATCAGTTCCACCACCGTACTCAGGGAGCTGTTCAGGGCAGTGCCGAACTCGTAATATTCCTCTTTCAGGAGTCTGGGGAGCAGAGAGGCACTTGCGGGCAGGCAGAAAGCCTCTACCGTGGAGATGATCAGTGTAAACAGCAGCAGGATCCACGGTGTGACCTGACCGGTTATATACAGGATGGCCAGTGCCGCAACAATAATGGCACGGACAGCGTCTGCCAGCACCATAAGCTTCTTTTTATTCATTCCCTCCACCAGTGCGCCGGCAAAGGGCTGCACCACCACGCTGGGGATGCGGTTCATGGCAAAGATGATGGCTGACCAGGCGGCGCTTCCGGTGATCTGGTACACCAGCCAGGTATAGGCAATGGAGTCCACGGAATCGCCGAAACGGCTGATGAGATTGGCTGACATATTCTTGATATATTCTGTCTGGGTAAATACGTCCCGATAACCGATCTTGCGAGGGGCTTCCTGCTGCGGGGAGAATTTTTCTGATTTTGCGTCCATTTGCTTATTTTCCTTTCTTGATTCTGACACATCTAATTGATTGTTAGATATATATCTAATATAGAAAGTATCACAATATAAGATAAATGTCAATATGCATTTAGACAAATATCTAATATCCTGTAAGACTTAAGTTTTGCAATCACAGAAGTTGCCCTGCAGCGGTTTTGACATATAGGTCATTTCTGTCAGGCGCAGGCGCTGAAATTTACGAAAATAAGGAAGAAAGCGGGATTACCGCTGCTGACAGGCAGACAGAAGAGCCCGGACATCCGCAAATGCATAGGTGGGTTTAAACCGGCTGTGCGCCACCTCTTCAGGAGTGGCTTCTCCGGTGTAAAGCACACAGGTATCCACACCTGCGTTGATGCCGCAGGCGATATCGGTATAGAGCCGGTCCCCGATCACCAGGGTCTGCTCATCGGTAAAGCCCGAATCGGCCTGGCACAGAGCGACCACCTCGGGATTGGGCTTGCCCAGATAACGGGGAGCTTTGCCGGTGGAGGAGGTAATCATCTGGCAGATGGCGCCGCAGTCCGGGATAAAGCCAAAGTCGATGGGACAGCACAGATCCGGATTCGTCCCGTAAAAGGGCACGTCCGTAACAGACAGGATCCGGCAGGCATTGACCAGCTTCTGATAGGTCAGCTCGCTGTCATAGGCCACCACCACACAGGCGGCATCGGATTCCGGCTCCTCTGTGATCCGCAGGCCGTTGCGGCGCAGTTCGGCGATAAAGGAGGCCGTTCCCAGCACGTAGATTTTATCCCGGGCGTGGTGCTGCTGCAGAAAGCGGAGGGTCATGTAGCCGGAGGTGACGAACTGATTCTCCCGGGTCTCCAGACCAAAGGAATCCCGGAATTTTGTCACATAGTCCCCATTGCTCCTGGTGGAATTGTTCGTAATATAGTAGGCTCTGCCGCCGATGGAATGAATGTAGTCCAGCAGGGGGCGGCTGCCGTCATACAGGGTATCCCCCACGGCAATGGTGCCGTCAATATCAAACAGAAACAGTTTTTTCTCTGACAATGGTGTCATATGATTCGGGTCCTTTCCTTGTGATTTGGCTGACGTGTGAACTGTATCACAAAATACAGCCCGATGCAAGAGAATACTTGCAACAAATGCGCTTCGGTGCTACACTAAACAGGTATCGTTGCGGGAGCGAAGTATTAGAGAAGACAAAGGAGTATCTGCCATGAAACTGACTTGTTTTGCAAGGCCGCCGAAGTTCTGGACCCGGCTGGTAATGATGATGATCGGCGTGACGGTGCAGGGCTTTGGCCTGTCCCTGCTGATCCGGCTGAGGCTGGGGACGGATCCCTGTTCCTGCCTGACCCAGGGGGTAATCAACTATGTGCCTATCAGCTTTGGAACGGCCCAGCTGCTCTGCCATCTGGTGACCTTTATTTTTGTGCTGCGGTTTGATATGAGTTATATCGGTTTCGGAACCATCGGCAACATGGTGTGCCTGGGATACATATCGGATTTCTTCGGCTGGGTCTGGGATACGGCGCTGCCCCGGGATTTTTTTGCACCCGCAGGGGTTCGCTACGGCCTGCTGGTGCCGGTGCTGATCGTGTTCATCCTGGGGGCTTCCACTTACCTGACGGCGGGGCTGGGTTCCTCGCCCTATGATGCGCTGCCCTTTATTATCTCCCATAAATGCAGAAAATTATCCTTTAAGGCGATCCGTATGATCTGGGATATCTGCTTCATGGCTGCCGGTTTTGCACTGGGAGGAGATGTGGGAATTGTGACCCTGGGGGTGGCATTTTTCCTGGGGCCGGTGATTGCTTTTATGCAGAAGAAGCTGTCGGTATTTCTGAGATCCCCGGCCGTAGAAAAGGCATAGGGAACAATGGCGATAGATGAGAGGATGAACATGAACGAGAGAAAATATAAATCAAGTACCCTGATCAGGCGTTTTTTGCCTTATTATAAGCGGCATGTGGGCGTGCTCTGCATGGATCTGTTCTGCGCAGCGCTGACCACGATCTGTGAGATTGTGCTGCCGCTGATTATCCGTTATATTACCAATCAGGCCGTAGAGGATCTGGCGCTGCTGACCGTGCGGACCGTGGGCGGTCTGGGGCTGCTCTATCTGGTGCTGCGGCTGATCGATGCGGCGGCCTATTATTATATGTCCTATACCGGCCATGTGATGGGTGTGGATATGGAGACGGATATGCGGCGGGATGCCTATGCGCATCTGCAGAAGCTGTCGGATACTTATTACAGCAATACCAAGGTGGGACAGATCATGGGGCGTATCACCAACGACCTGTTTGATGTGACGGAGTTTGCCCACCACTGTCCGGAGGAATTTTTCATTGCCGGGATCAAGGGGGTGGCTTCCTTTATCATCCTCTGTTCCATCAACGTGCCGCTGACGCTGATTATTTTCTGCATCATTCCGGTGATGGTGGTGGTCTGCGGCAGGCTCAATCTCTGGCTGCGGGCGCTGTTTCGCAGGCAGCGGCAGCAGGTGGGGGAACTGAATGCCAGGATTGAGGACAGTCTGCTGGGGCAGAAAGTGGTAAAAGCCTTTGCCAATGAGGATGTGGAAAACGAAAAGTTTGAACAGGACAACCGGAGGTTCTATGAGATCAAAAAACACAGCTACCGCTATATGGGGGCCTTTAACTGCTCTACCCGGCTCTTTGACGGCCTGATGTATCTGGTGACCATTGTGGCAGGGGGATTTTTTGTGATAGAGGGCGGCATAGGCCCCAGCGATCTGGTGGCCTATGTGATGTATGTGTCCACCTTTATTGCCACCATACGCCGGATCATTGAGTTTGCCGAGCAGTTCCAGCGGGGAATGACCGGTATCGAGCGTTTCCTGGAGATCATGGATGCGGATATTGAGATCTTTGACGAACCGGGAGCGGTGGAGCTGGAACATCCGGCGGGTAATATTGTGTTTGAAAATGTAAGCTTTGAATATCCGGATGATCACAACCAGGTGTTCCGCAACCTGAATCTGACGATCCATCCCGGGGAGAAAGTGGCTTTGGTGGGCCCCTCCGGCGGCGGTAAGACCACTTTGTGCAATCTGATTCCCCGGTTTTATGATGTGACAGAGGGCAATATTTATCTGGATGGCAAGAATATTAAGGAACTGACATTAAAGAGCCTGCGCCGCAGCATCGGTGTGGTGCAGCAGGATGTATATCTGTTTTCCGGAACGGTTTATGAGAACATTGTCTACGGCAGGATCGGCGCTACCCGCAAAGAGGTGGAGGAGGCGGCGAAGCGTGCCGGAGCGCATGAATTTATCATGGGACTGAAGGATGGCTATGACACTTATATCGGAGAGCGGGGCGTGAAGCTCTCCGGCGGGCAGAAGCAGCGGATCAGCATTGCCCGGATGTTTTTAAAGGATGCGCCGATCATCATTCTGGACGAGGCTACCTC
>JAGANP010000245.1 GCA_017624175.1 Lachnospiraceae bacterium
GATCAGCAAGCAGTTTAAGGATGTCTGGTGCGCTTCTCCGATATATGACTGGTCCCAGAGCGATGTGTGGCATGCCAACTATCTGTTTGCGTATGACTATAACCGCCTGTATGACCTGTACTATATGGCAGGACTGAAAGTCTCCCAGATGCGGGTGGCATCCCCGTTCAATGATTACTCCAAGGATTCCCTGAATCTGTACCGTGTCATAGACCCGGAGATCTGGGTAAAGCTGGTGGGCAGGGTGAGAGGAGCCAACTTCGCCTGTATCTATGGAAGAACCAGAGCCATGGGCTATCGGAATGTACGGCTGCCCGAGGGACATACCTGGGAATCCTATACCCGGTTTCTGCTGGAAACGCTGCCCAAGAGACTGCGGAACAATTATGCCAAGAAATTCAATACCTCGATTATATTTTGGCACAAGACCGGGGGAGGTCTGGATGAAGAGACTATACAGGAGCTGCTGGATCATGGCTATCTGATCCGACGGAACGGCGTGTCCAATTATACTTTGAACAAAAAATCCCGGGTGATCTTTCTGGGGAGGATCCCGGATGACACAGATGATATCAAATCCACCAAGGACATTCCCAGCTGGAAACGTATGTGCTACTGTATCCTGAAAAACGATCACAATTGCCGTTTTATGGGCTTTGGGATGTCCAAACAGCAGCAGAAGTATGTAGAAGCGATTCGGAAAAAATATCAGAGTATTGAGGAGATGGATTATGGAGTATAAGAGCCCTGTATATAATGTCATTGCGGTCCCGATAGAGAAGATCAAGACCAACACCTATAACCCTAACCGGGTGGCGCCCCCGGAAATGAAGCTTTTGTACGAAAGCATCCGGGAGGACGGCTATACAATGCCCATTGTCTGCTACTATGTGAAAGAGAAAGATACCTACGTGATCGTGGACGGATTTCACCGCTACCGGGTGATGCTGGAGCATCAGGATATCTATGACCGGGAGAAAGGTATGCTACCGGTCTCCGTGATTGATAAGTCTATTGATCAGCGGATGGCCAGCACGGTGCGTCATAACCGGGCCCGGGGTACCCACAATGTGGAACTGATGAGCAGCATTGTAAAGGAGCTTCATGAGCTTGGCCGGTCCGATGCATGGATTGCCAAGCATCTGGGCATGGATAAGGATGAGATCCTGCGCCTGAAGCAGATTACCGGCCTGGCGGCGCTGTTTAAGGATGTAAAGTTCGGAAAGGCCTGGCACCCGGTGGAAGAAGAGGAGAACGGACAGGAGTAATCGTTTTTGCGCAACATCGAAAATAGTACTGTAAAAATGGAAAAACCTGTGTTATAATAGCCACAAGAGCGGCCTATCCGTACGGTATGCCGTTTAGAGAGAATCAGAGGAGGATATACAATGAGCTATATGGAGGAGTATCGGTTCTGGTTAGAGGATGACTATTTCGACCAGAATACCAAGAAAGAGCTGGAAGCGATCGGCGGGAACGAGACGGAGATTGAGGATCGTTTCTATAAGGAACTGGAATTTGGTACCGGCGGATTGCGTGGGGTTATCGGTGCAGGTACCAACCGCATGAACATTTACACTGTGAGAAAGGCCACCCAGGGTCTGGCGAACTATATCATCAAGCAGGGAGCGCAGAAAAAGGGTGTGGCCATCGCCTATGATTCCCGTTTTATGTCTCCTGAATTTGCAGATGAGGCGGCTCTGTGCCTGGCTGCCAACGGCATTAAGGCTTACGTGTTTGAGTCCCTGAGACCCACCCCGGAGCTGTCTTTTGCACTGCGCACTTTAGGCTGTACCGCCGGCATTGTGGTGACGGCAAGTCACAATCCCCCTGAATATAACGGATATAAGGTATACTGGGAGGACGGCGCCCAGATTACCGCTCCCAAAGATAAAGAGATCATCGGCGAGGTGCAGGCCATTAAGGATTACCATACCGTGAAGACCATGGGCAAAGCGGAGGCTCAGGCTGCAGATCTGTACCAGACCATCGGCAAGGAGATTGATGATGCCTACATGGTGGAGCTGAAAAAGCAGATCATTCATCCCGAGATCATCAAGGAAGTGGCGGATGATATCAAGATTGTATATACCCCTCTGTGCGGCACCGGCAATCTGCCTGTCAGAAGAGTGCTGTCCGAGCTGGGCTTTAAGTATGTATATGTGGTTCCCGAGCAGGAGAATCCGGATCCGAAGTTTACGACTCTGGATTATCCCAATCCCGAGGATCCCAAGGCGTTTACCTATGCACTTCGTCTGGCTAAAGAGAAAGATGCGGATATCGTGCTGGCTACAGACCCGGATGCTGACCGTCTGGGTGTATATGCCAAGGATACCAAGACCGGCGAATATGTGGCCTTTACCGGAAATATGTCCGGTATGCTGATTGCGGAATATATCCTGCGGGAGAAGACCTTAAACGGAACCATGCCGGAGAATCCTGCGATGGTGACCACGATTGTGACCACCAACATGACTTTCCCCATTACTGAGAATTATCATGTAAAGCTGATTGAGGTGCTGACCGGCTTCAAGTTCATCGGTGAGCAGATCAAGCTGTTTGAGCAGACCGGTTCCAACAACTATGTATTCGGTCTGGAGGAGAGCTACGGCTGTCTGGCCGGTACCCATTCCCGGGATAAGGATGCTTGTGTAGCTGTTATGTGTCTGTGCGAGGTTGCCGCATACTGCAAGAAGAACAACATGACCCTGTGGGATATGATGCTGCAGATGTATGAGAAGTACGGCTACTTCAAGGAGACCCAGTACACGATTACCATGAAAGGTGTCAGCGGCGCCAAGGAGATTGCTGCTCTGATGGATAAGCTGCGTACCAATCCGCCCAAGGCTATCGGCGATGCCAAGGTACTGAGATTCCGTGATTATCAGGAGAATAAGATCATAGATATGGAGACCGGCGCTGTGTCCGAGACTGGGCTGCCGAAGTCCAATGTACTGTATTTTGAATTGCCCGACAACTGCTGGTGCTGTGCAAGGCCATCCGGCACCGAGCCTAAGATCAAGTTCTATATGGGCGTTGTAGGAACCAGTCTGGAGGATGCTCAGGCCAGGGTGGAGAAGCTGACAGAGGATCTGAAGGCTTTGCTGTAAAAAGGATTTTCACATAAGGAAAGAAGAGGAGCCGCCCCGCAAGGGGCGACTTCTGTGTTATGAAAACAGCAGTGAGAAAGGAATGGTGGATATGGGAAAACTCAGTATCAATAATATTCGGAAAACCGTATCTTATCTGAAAAGAAACGGCCTGAAAGAGACGCTGGTCACGGTAAAGGAGCGTCTGAAGCCCCAGAGACAGGAGCCCTATACAGCGGTATCCGGACAGCAGCTGGAGGAGCAGAAAGCCCGGATATGGCAGGAGCCCGTGACATTCAGTATCCTGGTGCCGGCCTATCATACCCCGGAGCGTTATTTTCGGGAGATGATTGAGTCCGTCCGCAGCCAGACCTATCCGCACTGGCAGCTGGTGATCGGGGATGCGGGAGAGGAGGATACGTTGGCGCAGATTGCGGCATCCTATGGGGATGAGAGGATTTCCTATCACCATCTTTCGGGAAACCGGGGCATTGCGGACAATACCAATGAGACACTGCAATGGGCCCGGGGGGACTATATTGCCCTGCTGGATCACGATGATCTGCTGGCACC
>JAGANP010000246.1 GCA_017624175.1 Lachnospiraceae bacterium
CCAGCGCAGCCAGCAGGCTCACCAGAATAAAATCCCGGATACTGATGCCCTGGGAAACCGCTTTCTCCTGTTCTGTGTCCGCCTGACCGCCCAGCCAACCGTCGGCAGAGGCCTGCAGGCTTTCCTCCCCGGACTCCTCTGCCTTGCTGACTGCCTCTCCGGAAGCCGCCAGACTCTCCTGCTGCGGGCCCTCCGCCTCCTCCCGGGGCTTCCGAAATACCGAATAACCCTCCAGCACATCGCTGTCGGTATAAGCCTCGTACTGGTTATAGGCCCTGATGCAGATCCGGGGCATGGTGTCCTCGGGAATCTCCAGCGTCACCTGAAACACGTCCTGATATTCTCCGGTCAGCATATTGCTGCCCGGCCAGGGCTGTCTGGGGGAATAGGTAAGCCCGCCGTCCAGACTATAGGCATAGTACATCAACGGGCTGTCATAGTCTGCTGCTGTCACCTGAATGGTTGCCTGCAGCCCCTCATAGTCCTCGCTCACCCGCTCAATGCTGCAGATCTCCGGCGGCGTGGTATCCGTCAAAGTGGACTGCACCACCTTCTCGACATCCAAAGCATATACTTTCTGCAGAAAAGAATCCTCCGGTCCATCGCTGTAATCCACTCCCAGGCTTTCACTGGATAATCCCAAAAACAGGGCAATGGCCTCCGCATCCTCATAGCCAAAGGCTTCCCACTCTTCCCGACTGTCACAGTAGGGATAATCCCGCACCTCATCCACATGGCAGTGCTCGATCAGCGCCGCCGGAATCTCCAGCGCCACCGCCTCCCGCAGGATCCCATAATAATCCCCGTGATTCCCCTGACGGGTCTTAACGTCCCGGATAAACAGGCCCATATCCTGAAACCTGGTCAGCAGGGTGCTGCCGAACTGGTAACCATAGGCGTTATAGGGTGCCTCCAGCGGTACCCATACCTCCGAACCGAACAGCTCATGGTTCTCCGAAGCATTATAATGAATGCTGAACAGGAAATCCGCTCCCACAGACTTGGCATACTCCGCTCTTTCCTGCAGCGTAAGCCCCGTATCATCGGTGCGGGTCAGATATACCTGTACGCCGTCATACCGGGACAGCCTGTCATAGAGCGCCTGGGCGGTCACCAGGGTCATCTCTTTCTCACAGAATCCGTTTTCCTTGGTACCCTCATTTTCTCCGCCATGTCCCGGGTCAATCACCACCACAATATCCCGATCCGGCTGCCCGAATGCAGACGCCGCCTGTGCCGGCAGCGCCTGAAAAATGAACAGCAGCAGGATCGGCAGAAAGACCATGAATTTAGAAAAACCGGTTTCCTGGAGAAACCGGTTTTGTTTTCTTCTAAAGTTCCGCATCTGTATCCTCAACCTTCTCCGACAATACCACATCCTCGTAATCGTCTGCGGGATGCAGTTCATTTCTGTTGGATTGGATAATATCCCGGTACTGATTCATGGAGCCGATCAGGTTCTCGTAATTGGACGAGGCCGATTGGGTGGCAGAAAGAATAATGTTCTCCAGATGCGCCAGCATATCATCCATGTACTGCATCGCTGCGGCCCGCACATTGTTGGCTTCAATCGTGGCATTATCCAGAATCTCCTGGGCCTGCTGGGTGGCCATGGTCACCACCTCATTGGCCTGGGCATAGGCCTGCTGCATGATCTCGTGTTCATTAATCAGCTCATTGGTATGTATGGTGGCCTCATTGATCAGCGCCTCCGCCTTGGCCCGGGCGTCATTGAGGATCGCCTCCTTATTGCTGATGATCTTCTGATAGCGCTTGATCTCATCCGGCGTCTTTGTCCGCAGCTCCCGCAGCAGTTCATCGATCTGTTCCTTATTCACAATGATCTTGGTGCTGGATAGGGGCTGATACTTACAGCTGTCGATATACTCCTCAATTTCGTCGATTAATTGTTCTATTCTGCTACTCATGTAATCCTCCAAACCCATCCGGCCTTTCCCGCCGGACACCCGATATTGCCGCTGCGTCAGCGGTAACCATATTTCCGATAGATCAGTTCTGCCTCCCAGTCCGGAACGCACTTGGAAATGTCTCCGTTAAAGCTTGCAAATTCCTTCACGCTGGTGGAACTTAAGTAGGCATACTCCAGACTGGTAGTCAGGAATATGGTATCCAGCGCATCCTTGGACATCATGCGGTTGGCCTGGGCAATCTGCAGTTCATACTCAAAGTCCGTAATTGCCCGAAGACCTCTGACAGCAATACGGAACCCCTTTTCCTGACAATAATCAATCAGCAGCCCGCTGAAGCTGTCCACTTTCACATTCGGCAGCTCTTTGGTCGCCTCTTCTAATATCTTAACACGTTCTTCCACAGAAAACAACGGTGTCTTTTGCGTATTATTCAAAACTGCCACGGTCAGCTCGTCAAACATGGATGCCGCCCGCCGGATAATATCCAGATGTCCAAAGGTCATAGGATCAAAGCTTCCCGGATATACTGCTTTCTTCATAATTAACCTCTTTCCCCCGCATCCATTCTGCGCAGAAATATATGTTTATTGGTCTTATAGATCTTTTCCCGAACCACACAAAAGCCCAGTTCCCGGGCATAGTCCATATGAGTAGCCAGGGATGCTTCCACGATAATCAGCGTATCTTCCGTCACATAGCGCATGCCCCGCAGCGCTTCCAGTACCCTTCTTTCCTGCTCCTGGTCATAGGGGGGATCCATAAAGAGGATGTCCACTTCTTTTTCCGATATACCGGATAAGGCCGCCACCGCATCCTGCCGCAGAATCACAGCCCGGTTCTCAAAGCGGGTGAATTTCAGATTATCGGTAATACAGGCCAGGGGTTCCCGGGCATTTTCGATAAAATAAGCCTTTTTGGCGCCCCGGCTCAGCGCTTCAATCCCGATCCCGCCGCTGCCGCTGAATACATCCACGAATACGCTGCCCGGAATCTCATTCTGCAGGATATTAAACAATGTCTCCTTGATTCTGTCCGTGGTGGGACGGGTTCCCTCCCCCAGGGGAGTCTTTAAAGGCAGACTCCTTGCCGTACCTGCGATCACTCTCATCTATATTCTCCTCTAGGCCCGCACTTTGACTCCCTTGGTATCCCGTTTGCCCAGCTTTAAGCTGTTCAGCACCAGATTCTTACTCTTATAGGGAATGGAGGCCTCCACTGCATTCTGGGTATAGTATACACCCTCTATCCTATCCTTGTCACCTAATTTCATACCCCGGACGCCCACGGCGCCTTTTTTCTTCTCCGGAATCTCCTCCAGCGCAAACCGCAGGAAGTATCCCTCCTTAGACTGCAGTACAATATGCTTCTGTTCATGGAGACAGACAATGCTGACCACCCGATCCCCCTCCAGCAGCTTTGTGGCAGCCACCGTGCGCTTGCTCACATCGAACTCGCCGCCGTCCACCACCTTCATCATGGACTGGGCCGTGACAAACAGCACCCGGCAGAGATTCAGTTCCGTCTGACTGGTCAGAAAGATGATCTCCTCCTTGTCCGAGCTGTAATTGCTCACATTGTCGATGGGCGTGCCCTTATCCCGGAATTTTCCAAAGGGCAGATCAATAACCTTGATGGTATACAGCTGGCCCGTATCCGTAAACAGACAGACCTTACCGGTATTTTTACACCGGAACACATATTTATTCTCGGCATCTGCCGCATCCCGGTTGCGTTCATAGGTGGCTATGTCGATGGTCTTGGCATAGCCGAAACGGTCCATCAGGAACATGACCTCCATCTCTTCCACTTCTTTTTCCTTATAGACAGCCTCCTGGGCATTTTCAATGACGGTACGGCGTTTCTGGCCGTATTCCCGCTTGATCTCCTCCAGCTCATTGATGATGACCTGGGCCATGGAATCTCTGCGGGCCAGAATATCCTCATAGCGGTAGATATTGGCCATGGTTTCCTCATGCTCATTGATCAGCGCTTCGATCTCCAGGCCGATCAGCTTATACAGACGCATCTCCAGAATGGCGTTGGCCTGCTTCTCGGTAAAATTCAGCTGGGTCGCCATGATCTTAGACTCCCTGGACTTGAATTTGATGCCGTCCACCACGCCGTTTACCAGACATTCCCGGGCCATATTCCGGTCCTTGGAGCCCCGCAGGATCTCAATGATCAGATCAATCACATTGCAGGCCTTGATCAGGCCCTCCTGGATCTCCCTGCGCTCCGTCTCCCGGGCCAGCAGATTGGTGTATTTGCGGGTGGCAACCTCGTACTGGAAATCCACCACCGCTTTCAGCACCGCTTTCAGGCCCATGATCTCCGGCCTGCCGTTATAGATGGCCAGCATATTGACGCCGAAGGTATCCTCCAGCCGGGTCTTTTTATACAGGAGATTCACAAAGTTCTCCGGATCCGCATCTTTACGCAGTTCGATTACAATGCGGATGCCCTCCTTGGAGGACTGGTTGGAAATATCCACAATGTCCTGGGTCTTCTTGCTCTCCGCCAGAGCCGCTACATCCTGGAGAAATTTGGAGATATTGATACCGATCATTGGATAAGGAATCTCCGTGATCACCACATTGGTTTTGCCGCCCTTGGACTTTTCGTATTCCACCTTTCCCCGGATCTTGATCTTGCCCGTGCCGGTCTCGTAGATCTCCAGCAGATCGTCCTTGTTGGTGACGATGCCCCCCGTGGGAAAATCCGGGCCTTTGATATAGCGCATCAGCTCCCGGGTCGTAATATTTTCATCCAGCATATAGGCTTTCATGGCGTCGATGACTTCTCCCAGATTGTGGGGAGGCGTACTGGTGGCCATACCCACCGCAATGCCCTCGGAGCCGTTGATCAGGAAGTTGGGGATCTTAACCGGCAGTACGGTGGGCTCCTTCTCCGTCTCGTCAAAATTGGGCATGAAGTCCACCACGTCCTTGTCCAGATCCGCCAGAAAGGCCTCCTGGGTGATCTTCTGCAGTCTGGCCTCGGTGTATCGCATGGCAGCCGCTCCGTCCCCCTCGATATTGCCGAAGTTGCCGTGGCCGTCCACCAGGGGCAGCCCTTTCTTGAAGTCCTGGCTCATAACCACCAGGGAGTCATAGATGGAGCTGTCGCCGTGGGGATGATATTTACCCATGGTATCGCCCACAATACGGGCGCTCTTCCGATAGGGCTTGTCATATCGGATTCCCAGCTCATGCATATCGTACAGAGTTCTGCGCTGCACGGGCTTTAAGCCGTCCCGCACATCCGGCAGCGCTCTGGCGATAATGACGCTCATGGCATAGTCGATAAAGGACTTCTGCATCTCCTCCGAGTATTCTGTTCTGATGATTCTGCTGCTGTCTTCCATATTTACCTCATTCCCAAATTATAACAAAATGAAACATAAAATCAATACTTAAAACTCCTGCGCCTCCAGCGTAATCCAGTATCTCTGTTCGGTCACACCATTCTCTATGATTTCATTTTCCAGGATGCCGCCGTTACGGATGATGCTTTTGGCGGAACCGATATTCTCCTTATCACAAACCATCAGGACTTTGTCGATGCCCAGTTCCCTGCATTTCTGCAGGGCAAGACCGATCATTTCCGTGGCAATCCCCTTCCGCCGCTCAGAGGGTCTGACGCCGTCGCCTATGTGCCCGCCGTTTCGCAGCAATGCGTCATTCAGATAATGCCGGATATTGACGGCGCCCACCATTCTGTTTCGTTCTTCATCCAGGCAGAAATAGGTGGAATCCGGCACCAGCCCCGAACTCGTGTCGGTAATATCCAGGTTACGGCAATAATCATCAAAATTATGATAATCCAGGCGCTGAATCGCCCAAGGAGTAATCTCCTCCTCAACGGCAAACCACTCTTCCAGCATTTCGGTGATCTGGGGGCGATATTCCTCCGCCGCCCTTACTAACTTCAGTTTCATGAGTATATTCCTCGTTTCGCCTTATCCTTTACTCTCCTCTTTGCAGATAATCAATATGCAAAAATCTATTTTTCAGATCGTGATGTTGGCCCATCAGTAAATTTTCAAAAAACCATTCCAGATATTTGGTTGTTGCATAAACACCATTTCTGAAATTAGTTATGCATTATAGTCCAGCTCCGCATCCGTGGCATGCTCATAGATAAAGGCTTTGCGGGGCGGAACCTCGGTGCCCATCAGGGTGCTGGTGATATCGGAGGCCAGGCGGGCGTCCTCAATCTCCACCCGCTTCATGATCCGGGTGGCGGGGTCTAAAGTGGTCTCCCACAGCTGCTGGGCATCCATCTCTCCTAAGCCCTTATAGCGCTGCAGCGTAAAGGGTCCCTTGAGGGTCTTACGGTACTTTTCCAGCGCCTTGTCATCGTAGAGATACTCCTCCTTGCCCTTGGACGGCATGGCCTTGTACAGCGGCGGCATGGCGATATAGACATGTCCCTCAAAGATCAGCTCCGGCATAAAGCGGTAGAACAGGGTCAGCAGCAGATTTGAAATATGAGCGCCGTCCACATCCGCATCCGCCATGATAATGATCTTATCGTAGCGAAGCTTGGTGATATCAAAATCATTGCCGTACCCCTCGGAAAAACCGCACCCGAAAGCATTGATCATGGTCTTGATCTCCGCATTGGCCAGAACCTTATCTATACTGGCTTTCTCCACATTCAGGATCTTGCCCCGGATGGGCAGGATCGCCTGAAAGCTCCGGTCCCGGGCTGTCTTGGCGCTGCCACCTGCCGAATCGCCCTCCACAATAAAAATCTCACACTTGGAGGCGTCCCGGGACTCGCAGTTGGCCAATTTGCCGTTGGAGTCAAAGGAAAACTTCTGCTTGGTCAGCATATTGGTCTTGGCTTTCTCCTCGGTCTTACGGATCTTGGCCGCCTTTTCCGCATAGCCGATAATATTTTTCAGGGTCTCCAGGTTCCGGTCGAAATACCGGACGATCTCCTCACCGGTAACCTTCGCCACCACCTTGGCGGCGTCCTGGTTGTCCAGCTTGGTCTTGGTCTGCCCTTCAAAACGGGGATCGGGATGCTTGATGGATAC
>JAGANP010000247.1 GCA_017624175.1 Lachnospiraceae bacterium
CAGAAGCTGAAAGAGCGGGGATGCCGCATCACCCGGCAGCGGCTGCTTCTGCTGGATATTATATTGGAAGAGAAATGCTCCTGCTGCAAGGAGATTTTTTACAAGGCAGCCCGGCAGGATGAGAAGATCGGCTCGGCTACAGTATACCGCATGATCAATACGCTGGAGGATATCGGCGCTATCAGCCGGAAAAACATGTATAAGATTGCCTGCGGGGAGGACTGCGATATGAAACATACCTGCACGGTGAAGCTGGATGACGGCACTGTGCTGGAGCTGTCTGATAAGCAGTGGTATCAGATCGTTCAGTCCGGGCTGGCAGCCTGCGGGCTGTGCCAGGGACAGAAAGTATGCAGTGTGACGGCACAGGCCTGTGAGTGTGTTGAGGCAGGGCTGGCCTGCGATCCGGCATAGTCGTTTCGTGCATTCACAGCCGGAATTTCGGGCGCAAAGGTAAATTTATTATAAGACGTGACGATAAAAATAGTACAGACGCTTTTGGCCAAAGCATTTGTAATCTATCATATAGTCACCACGGATGGTACAGTTGCAGGGATAGGGAGATCCTGATATTGTATCATCCTTTTTTTGCTTATGCGTGTATATTAGGACGCATCACCGGCAAGCGCATGTCGGCAGGGAATCAGGGAAGTGCGGGCAGAAAGGGTGTACTGGAAACGAGGGGCGTTTGCGAATTGAATCAGGTACAATAGGAATGGAATCCGCCAGAAGCTTTACGGCTTCAAGAACAAGCTATAACCGTTTTGTATTAAAGGATTACATACAGGGCGGCACGAATACCGGTACGGATGTGGCCGGACAGGAACTGGGTATGGGGAATATGAAAGAGCAGACCGCCCAGAATCAAAGCGAAAACGGCGAGGACAGCGAGAAAAACCGTATGCTGACCAAGAGCGGAATCTCGGATCTGCGGGAGCGGGTGGAAAGCATGCGGACGAGCAGGCTACAGCTGCGCAGCAGCTCTGCCAATACGGTCAACAGCATGCGCAACTATACCATACGGTCTATTTTTCTGCTTCTCTTCGGAGAAGACAGAACAAGGGATCTTCTGAAAGAGGATGAGAGCTTTATCTCTGCCGGCAACGGCAATCAGGGGGGCAATGCCACGCTGCAGCTGCAGCCCTTTAATATGAAAGTGCTGTCTTTTACCAGCGAGGAGTGCTATATTGAGCAGGAAAATACGCTGTTTTCTTCCGTAGGTACGGTGCGTACTGCGGATGGAAGAGAGATCAGCTTCAATGTGGATGTGGCCATGAGCAGAAGCTTTACGCAGACCTTTCAGCAGGAGTTGAATCTGGCTGCCTTTCAGCAGGCCTGTGATCCGCTGGTAATTAATTTTGACACGGATACAGCTGCGTTGAGCGATCAGAAGTTCTTATTTGACGTGGATGCGGACGGCGAGGAGGACAGTATCTCCATGCTGGGCGCAGGCAGCGGCTATCTGGCGCTGGATAAAAACGGCGACGGCACCATTAACGATGGCAGCGAGCTGTTTGGCCCCCAGAGCGGCAACGGTTTTCAGGATCTGGCAGCTTATGATGAGGACGGCAACGGCTGGATCGACGAAAATGACAGTATCTGGTCCAAGCTGAAGATCTGGTGTAAGAATCCTGACGGCTCCGACAGCCTGTATTCCCTGGGAGAAAAGGGTGTGGGTGCTATCTGTCTGCAGAATGCGGCTACGGACTTTACGCTCAAAGGCAGCAGCAATCAGGATAATGGTTATATCCGCAGCACCGGGATTTTTCTCTATGAGAACGGCAACGTGGGCACGGTGCAGCATCTGGATCTGGTACAGTGAGAAAAAATAAAAAGGCTGCGGCAACGCATGGAACATAAAAACACTTTCTGTTATGGAGCGGAAAGTGTTTTTATTTTGTTAAAAAGAAGAGAAAAGTGGACCACAAAGAAGAATTTTTACCTGTCAGTCCACTGCTCAGAGAGAAGCACCCGGATAAATTGATTTTTGTCGAATGATATATTATCCGGGGAAACAAAAAGGTTTAGGAGAAAGCGGGCATCCAGATGTTCAAGCCAGGGGATGTCCGCTTTTTCTGTTCTATTTCCGGCAGATAAACATACCGGTGGACTTATGAATAAACATGGCGCCTTCACAGTCCAGTTTATCCTGCAGAAACTGCAGCAGTTCCGCCCCTCTCTGTTCCAGGATCAGAGGAGCGTTGCCCGGATAGGAGCAGATATAGTCGTAGATGGCCTGTGGATTGTCCACGATCAAATCATTGTCCTGATCCTGGCGCTCCACCCGTGCAAAGTGCCGCTGCAGCTGCGGGGCTGCATTTTCCAGGCGGAAGCCTGCAGTCAGGTGCCGGAAAGGTATTTCAATCCGGGAATCAAAAGCAGCAACCAACTCATTAAGCTCCTGCATGTGGGTATCCCCTATGGTGGAACAGTAGAAGGTACCGTCAGGCTTCAGCGCCCGGGCAATAGCGGCCAGACAGGCATCCCGGTGTTGTACATGATACAGCATATGGTTGGCAATGATCCGGTCATAGCCGGAAGCCGACAGCTCCAGAGCATCTGCATCAAGAACCTGATATTCAATATGAATCTGACGGGCGTCCAGCTCCTGTTTAAAGGGAGCCAGGCTGCGTCTTGTCTCATCCAGCATGGCGTCGGAGCGGTCTGTCAGGATCAGTGTCAGCCTCTCCGGCAGCAGGTGCAGACATTCCATCCAGAGCAGGCCGGTGCCGCAGCCCAGTTCCAATACCGTTTCTCCGGGCTGCAGTTCCAGCCGTTCGTAGAGCCAATCAAACCAGCCCTGCGTACTGGTGGAGTAGGCATGAATATTGATCCGACGGGTCAGGTTGTCCGGATTCTGATATTGTTCCAGAACCTTTTCCTCATCGGTCAGAAGGCTCAGACACCGGATCAGGACCTGCCATTTGTCTTCCCCATTGCTGCGCTGGGCCAGTTCGATGGTGGAAATCAGCTGCTCCAGCCGCTCTTTTTTCTGAAGCAGCAGGCTTTTCTGCTGTTCAAGAATAGCCTGCTGATCCAGGGCATTTGTTTCCTGGGCAGCAATCATCCGCTGGATCTGTTCCAGGGAAAAGTCCAGATATTTCAGCATCAGGATTCGCTGGAGCAGGGACAGGGAGCTTTTGTCATAATAGCGGTAGCCCGCCTCGGAATGAGATATCGGAGACAGCAGTCCCTTGGTATCGTAGTAGCGTATGGTGCGCAGGGAGACCCCGGCAATCCGGGCAATTTCCCCGGCAGTGTAATATTGTTTTTCCATAGTCGGTTCCTTTCCGTGCATAGATTATGGGTTCCCAGATATCTGTAATGCCATTATACAGGGTGACGTAAGGAGAGGGTCAAGAAAAATCACGAAAATTTTCTCATTTTCTGTAAATTTCTTGTAAAATATGTTATATTCAATTAAAGATAATTTTTACCATTTTTGGGAAAGGATGGAGAGCTACATAATGATAAAAGCCGGGTTAGTGAGAACAAATGAAAACTGCGTGGGCTGCAATAAATGTATCGGTACCTGCAGCTGTATGGGGGCTATGGTTGCCCGTCAGGATGAGAGCGGTCGGAATATGATTGAGGTGGACGGCTCGAAATGTGTGGCCTGCGGTGCCTGTTTCGACGCCTGTGAACATGGAGCCAGGGAGTATGTGGATGACACAGAGGCGTTTTTCCGGGATCTGGAGAGAGGGGAGAGGATTTCCCTGCTGATCGCCCCTGCCTTTCTGGCCAACTATCCGAAAGAATATGAGAGCGTGCTGGGGGGCCTGAAAGCCATGGGAGTGAACCGGATGGTCAGCGTATCCTTTGGCGCAGATATTACCACCTGGGCCTATCTGAATTATATTCAGAAAAACCATTTTCTGGGCGGAATTTCCCAGCCCTGTCCTGCGGTGGTCAACTATATTGAACATTATGTGCCGGAGCTGCTGCCCAAGCTGATTCCGGTGCAGAGCCCCATGATGTGTGCCGCCGTGTATGTGCGCAAGGAAATGAAAGTGCAGGATAAACTGGCCTTTATCAGTCCCTGCATCGCCAAAAAGGACGAGATCGAGTCGAAGCGGGGCAAGGGGCTGATCTCCTATAATGTGACTTTCGACCATCTGATGAAATATGTCAGATGCCATAATATCCAGGGTCCCTCCTGCAAGGATGAGATCGAGTACGGCCTGGGCTCTATCTATCCCACTCCCGGCGGCCTGAAAGAAAATGTCTACTGGTTCATGGGGGAAGACGCCTATATCCGCCAGTGCGAGGGTGAGAACCATATGTATCACTATCTGGAACAGAATAAGAAGCGGATTGCCGGAGGGGATACCCCCTATCTGTTTATTGATGCGCTGAATTGCGCCCAGGGCTGTCTGTACGGTACCGGCACGGAGCCGGGAAAAAATGCCACCGACGATGTGCTGATGGAGATGATGCGGATTAAGGCCGCCAGCAAAAATAACGGCTATAAGAATACCTGGTCCCGACGGCTGACCCCGGCTCAGCGCCTGAAAGCGCTGAATAAGCAGTTTGCCCATCTGAAGCTGGAGGACTACCTGTGCGAGTACACGGATAAGTCCCAGGAGTGCGCAGCGAAAAAGCCCAGCCAGGCCGAATTAAACCGGATCTTCACGGAGATGGGCAAGGATACGGAGGAGTCCCGCCGGATCAACTGCTCCTGCTGCGGCTATCAGACCTGTGAAGAGATGGCAAACGCCATCTATAACGGCTTTAATTATAGGGACAACTGCATCCATTATCTGAAAGATCAGGTGGAGGCGGAGAAAAACCACGCTCTGTCCCTGGCCGGACAGGTGGAAGAGGAAAAAAATGCCATAACCCTCCAGCATCAGAAGATTGTGGATACCATCGAAGAGATCAACAAGCGCTTTGAACAGGTATACCAGGCGGTGGACGAGATGGCGCAGAGCAATGAGAGTAATGCTCTGGAATGTCAGGGGATTTCTGACAATCTTCTGGAGGTGGCAGGCTTCTGCAGCGGCCTGAACGATTCCCTGCTCAGCATCAATTCGCTGATCCGGGAACTGTCGGCAAACAATGATCAGGTGGTGGCCGTGGCCTCCCAGACGAATCTGCTGGCATTGAACGCCTCCATTGAGGCGGCAAGAGCCGGTGAGGCGGGCAGGGGCTTTGCCGTGGTAGCCGGGGAGATCAATAAGCTGGCCTCGGATTCCAAACAGACGGCGGCGGGCAGCAGCGAGACCCAGAGCAGGATCCTGGAGGCTGTGTCCCGGATTCAGAGCAAGACCCTGCATCTGTCGGAGGTTGTCAGCCAGATCAATGAAAGGACCGATGAACTGGTTATGATCTCCGAACAGATCACTTCCTCCAATAACAGGATACTGGAATCCTCTGCGGAGGTAAAACAGCAGCTGGAGGAGCTTGCCCGGTAACGCAAAATGATGTTTTTGTAAAAAAGTACTTGACGTATACCTGTATACAGGAATAATATAGATACAAGTGCTAGAGGAAGCCGGCTGGAGATCCCTGGATCGACAGCCGGTGGATGGCTCTCCGGAGAAGCCTTATGAACGTGATAAGGTGCCGAAGGTGTAAGGCGGCAGCGGCGTCCGAAAGGGACAGCGCCTGCGCTGATTCTCTCAGGCAAAAGGACGGAGGAAGGAAAGAGGGCCATAGTGCGTCATTCTATTATTTTAAGGAGGACTGATTATGGTCGACAAAATTGCAAGTGTTAATGGCGTCATTAACAACATTGTCTGGGGCGTTCCTGCCCTGATCCTGCTGATCGGTACCGGCATTCTGATGACGGTGCTGACCAAGGGATTCCAGTTTACCCACTTTGGTCATATGATGAAAGAGACCGTGGGCGGATTGTTTAAGAAGAAAGATATTCTGAAGAGTGATGACAAACACTCTATCTCCCAGTTCCAGGCGCTGTGTACCGCCTTATCCGCCACCATCGGTACGGGAAATATCGCCGGTATTGCCTATGCGATTACCATGGGCGGCACAGGCGCCGTATTCTGGATGTGGGTGGCAGCCATCTTCGGCATGATGACCAACTATTCCGAGAATGTGCTGGGGATATTTTACCGTAGGAGAAATGCAAAAGGAGAGTGGTGCGGCGGCGCCATGTACTATCTCCGGGACGGTCTGGGCGGCAAGAAGCACTGTAAGCAGATCGGCAAGGTGCTGGCTGTGCTGTTTTCCATCTTTGCGGTAATGGCTTCTTTCGGAATCGGCAATATGGGTCAGGTGGCTTCCATCAAGGAGAGTGTCCTGAATGTGTTTACCTTTACCGGAGACAGCCTGATTGATGGACTGATCATCGGCGGTGTGATCGCTTTGGTGGCAGCTCTGGTAATCATCGGCGGCCTGAACCGTATCGCCAGGGCCAATGAAAAGATCGTGCCCTTTATGGCGGTATTCTACATCTTGGGCAGCCTGATCATCATTGTAATGCATGCCAATATGATTATCCCGGCTTTTGCTTCGATTTTTAGGAACGCTTTCTCTGTAAAAGCTGCGGCAGGCGGCGTGGGCGGCGCTCTGATCAAGCAGGCCATTACCTGGGGCTTCAAGCGGGGTGTCTTTTCCAATGAGGCCGGTCTGGGTTCCTCTGTGATGGTGCATTCCGCATCTAATGTAAAGGAGCCGGTTACCCAGGGACTGTGGGGTATTTTTGAAGTATTCTTTGACACCATTATCGTATGTACGATGACTGCCCTGGTGATTCTGACCACCGGTATCGTGGATCTGGAGACCGGCGCATCCATCAGCGGCGCTACCAAGCTGGGACTGGCTACAGAGGCCTTTACCCAGAGCTTCGGTACCCTTGGCGGTGTATTCATTGCGATTGCAGTTACCCTGTTCGCTTTTTCAACGGTGCTGGGCTGGAGCTATTACGGGACTAAGGCATGGGAGTATATCTTCGGGACCAAGGCCACCGTGGTGTATAAAGTGGTGTTTATTGCGATTGTGGTGGTTGGCTCGGCGCTGGATGCTACCCTGGTGATTGATCTGTCCGATACCTTTAACGGACTGATGGCAATTCCCAACCTGATCGGCGTGGTTACCTTATCCGGCACGGTTATGGCGATTACAAATAACTATGCAAAGCGGAAGTTCAAGGGGGATCAGAGCGTGAAGCCTATGCTGTCCCATTTTGAGGACATTCAGGAAGAGCAGGAAAAGAATCTGAGCGCATAAGTGCAGAAACGAGAATAATCCAGCAAAAGACGGCCGTCCCTCCCGGACGGCTGTTTTTATCGGATTTGCCAGGGGAGGGGCACCGGCGCCTAGCGTCTGAGCAAGGCTGAAAATTTGAGTAGGCAGGAGGTACTTTTTGTGTTAAAATACAAATAGCATGAATGCGGAAGAAAGCCGCAGTTGGGTTCCTGCGACACACGGGGGTATCATATTGAAAAAGAGAATCTTGTGGATCGGCATCGGTCTTATGCTGTCGGTGGGACTGGCCGCCTGCGGCGACGGCTCGGGAGGGGATGAGACGGTGCTGCTGACGGGGATCCCCATTGATGACCGGCAAAGCACACAGCAGGAGGAGAGCGGGAGTACCGTCCCTGGGGGGATTACGGCGATTCCCATCACCACCGAAGCACCGGCGGGAGAGCAGAAGACGGAAGCTGACAGCCGGGAACAGGAGAGCGCAGCGCCCGAAGAAACACAGGCGCCCCAGGAGAATATCCTGACCGTCACGATCTCCGCCGCCGGAGACTGCTCCCTGGGCAATCATCAGGATCAGGAATATGCTTACTCGTTCCGGCAGGCCTATGACCAGGCCGAGGATGAGGGCTATTTTTTTCAGAATGTAAAAGACATCTTCGGCAGCGATGATATGACCATCGTGAATTTTGAGGGCGTGCTGACCTACAGCGAGGAGCGGGACGAGAGCAGAACCTACAATATCAAGGGGGATCCCGAGTATGCCCGGCTGCTGACGGCGGGCAGTGTGGAGGCGGTGAGCTTTGCCAACAACCATCGGCAGGATTACGGTGCTCAGGGCAGCGACGATACGGTGGCGGCCCTGGAGGCCGAGGGGATCGTCTATGCCTATGACCGCAATGTGGGCGTCTATGAGACGGAGCAGGGGATCCGGATCGGCATTGTCTCCGTCAACGAGGTGGCCTGGGGGCTGGGCTGCGAACAGCTGGTGGAAGAGGGCATTAACAAGCTGCAGGAGGAAGAGGCGGACTTAATCCTGGTCTGCTGCCACTGGGGGATTGAGAGGGAGAATTATCCCGATGAGAACCAGCTGTATCTGGGCCGTAAATTCATTGACCTGGGGGCGGATCTAGTTATCGGCCATCATCCCCACGTGCTGCAGGGTGTGGAGGAATATAACGGAAAATTCATTATCTACAGTCTGGCCAACTTCTGCTTTGGCGCCAATCGAAACCCGGCGGACAAGGATACCATGATCTTTCAGCAGACCTTTACCTTTGTGGATGGGGTAAAGCAGGAGGATCAGCAGGTGCGGGTCATTCCCTGCTCCGTCAGTTCGGTGCAGGAGCGGAATAATTTTCAGCCCACCCCTGCGGAGGGAGAGGAAGCGGCCCGGATCATCGAGAGGATCAATACCTACAGCGAGAGCTTTGGGGTAGAGTTTGCGGAGGATGGGGCATTGGTGCCCTGACGGGGCGGTGAAAGACATTTTCCGGGAGCGGATCCCGATACGGATAAAGAAAATACAGGGCGGAATGTCCGGGGAAAGGGTATGGTAAAGAATATGGAAAAGAGAAAAATGGAAAAACTGGGGATTGAAACTTCTCTGCTGGGATTTGGCTGTATGCGGTTTCCCACAGGGCAGGACGGCAAGATTGACAGGGTGCAGGCAAAGGCTATGCTGGAAAAGGCCCTGGCGTCCGGTGTGAATTATATTGACACGGCCTGGCCCTATCACGGCGGGGAGAGTGAGCTTTTCGTCGGAGAGGTGCTGAAAGAGCATCCCCGGGACAGCTTTTACCTGGCCACCAAGCTGCCGGTGTGGGAGGTGAAGACCCTGGAGGACGTGGACCGGATCTTTAACCGGCAG
Organism: Lachnospiraceae bacterium; assembly: GCA_017624175.1. Classification (GTDB taxonomy): domain Bacteria; phylum Bacillota; class Clostridia; order Lachnospirales; family Lachnospiraceae; genus Acetatifactor. The sequence goes on from JAGANP010000247.1 coordinate 9,035, forward strand.
CTGGAGAAGCTGCAGACGGAGTATATTGATTTCTATCTGATGCATGCCATGAACAAGGACAAATGGGATGAGATGCTGAAGCTGGGCGTGGTGGAGCGTCTGGAACAGCTGCAGGCGGAGGGGAAGATCCGCTATCTGGGCTTTTCTTTCCACGATGACTATGAGACCTTTGAGCGGATTCTGACTTACAGAGAGTGGGATTTCTGCCAGATTCAGTTAAACTATCTGGATACCCGGGAGCAGGCCGGGATGAAAGGCTATGCCCAGACGGAGGAGAGAGGGGTGCCGCTGGTAATCATGGAGCCCATAAAGGGCGGCTCCCTGGCTGCTTTTGCACCGGATATTGCAGATAAGCTGCATGCCCATGACCCCGAGGCCAGTATTGCCTCCTTTGCTCTGCGCTGGGTGGGAACCCTGCCGAACGTGAAAGTCATTCTCAGCGGTATGAGCACCATGGAGCAGGTGGAGGATAACCTGAAGACCTTCAGCAGCTTTAAGCCTCTGTCCGAGGCAGAGCAGGCCACCATCACGGAGGTGGTAGAGCTGATGAACAGCCGGATTCAGAATGGCTGTACCGGCTGCCGGTACTGTATGCCCTGTCCGGCGGGAGTGGATATCCCCGGTACCTTCGGCTGCTGGAACCGTTATCATATGTTCCAGAATTATAATGTGGTAAAATGGCATTGGGAGCATGATCTGGGAGACGAGCATCAGGCGAAGAACTGTATCAAGTGCGGCAAATGTGAGCAGGCCTGTCCTCAGCATTTACATATCCGGGAGGATCTGGAGCGGGCGCAGGCGGATCTGGACGCAAAGAAATATATTGTATAGGAAAGAGACAGTAAAAGGAGAGGGTCATGAAAGAAGTTGTATTACAGAAATTTGCGGAAGTGTTTGGTGATGCGGAGGGTGCGCAGGTATATTTTGCACCGGGCCGTGTGAATATGATCGGGGAGCATACGGACTATAATGGGGGACATGTATTTCCCTGTGCATTGACCATCGGTACCTATGGCGTGGCCAGAAAGCGCCAGGACAGGAAGCTGCGTTTTTATTCCATGAATTTCAAGCAGCTGGGCGTGCTGGAGTCCTCTCTGGATGAGCTGAAGCCGGATCCCAAGGCGGACTGGACCAATTATCCCAAGGGGGTGATGTGGGCCTTTGGGGAAAAGGGAATGCAGGTGCCTGCGGGGATGGATATTCTGTTAAACGGCAATATTCCCAACGGTTCGGGTCTGTCCTCCTCCGCCTCCGTGGAGGTGCTGACCGGCTATATTCTGCGGGATCTGTTCGGATTTGAGGTGAGCAATCAGGAGCTGGCGCTGATCGGCCAGTATTCCGAGAATCATTTTAACGGCGTCAACTGCGGAATCATGGATCAGTTTGCCATTGCCATGGGCAAGCAGGGTCATGCAATTTTCCTGGATACGGCGGATCTCTCCTATGAGTATGCGCCCATCAAGCTGGAAAATGCCAAGATTGTGATTGCCTGCAGCAACAAAAAGCGGGGACTGGGGGATTCCAAGTATAACGAGCGGCGTTCAGAGTGTGAGACCGCTCTGGCCCAGCTGCAGCAGGTATGTCAGATTACTTCTCTGGGAGAGCTGACGGAGGAGGCCTTTGAGCAGCACAAGGACGCCATAACCGATGAGGTACATCGGAGAAGAGCGAAGCATGCGGTATATGAGAACCAGCGGACGATTCAGGCGGTGGAGGCCCTGAAAGCCAATGATATCAAACGGTTCGGTCAGCTGATGAATGCTTCCCATGTATCCCTGCGAGACGACTATGAGGTGACGGGCAAGGAACTGGATACTTTGGTGGAAGAGGCCTGGAAAGTGGACGGCGTCATCGGTTCCCGGATGACCGGCGCAGGCTTCGGCGGCTGCACCGTCAGCATTGTGGAGGACAGAGCCATTGATACCTTTATTGTACAGGTGGGCGCTGCCTATGAGAGCCGGATCGGCTATGCCGCTGACTTTTATGTGGTAGAAAGCGGCGACGGCCCCCGCAGGCTGTAAGCGGGAAATATGTCGCAGGTAAAGTAGGAGTTTCGGCTGGTATAAAGTTGAAAAATATTGTTGACAAGCAAGCTGGATATGTTAAAATGATAGTAGAAAAAGGGCACTGCCGATAGACGGTTAGTCCGTATTCTTAGACAAAAATAATCGCCAAGAGTTTTGCGGACTGAGGCGATTATTTTTGTGATTTATTACTTCCGATTGTATATCCAAGACCGAATGCGGTAAGTACAAGGCTTACAACAGCAATCAGACCTTCTATAGTCATCATGGCAATCATCCCTCTCTCGTACAAATTTCCTAAAACAGCATAGACTGTAAAAGGATAATCTATATAAACAGAGGGTCACAGTCCCTCTGTTGAAGGACTAACCGCCTACCGTGAATGGCAGCACCCATAAATACAGCGTATCATATGTTTTACAAAATAGCAACAAAAAAATAAAATATATATGGTTGGTATTGCCACTTGCACAGCGGCAGCAATTCTGGTAAGTTAGTAGCAAAGAGCAGCAGAACGGGAGGCGGGAAATGAAAGTCGCAGTGATCAGTGATATACACGGGAATTATAAAGCGCTGGAGGCTTTCCTATCCTATATTCAGAGTCATCCGGTGGAAGCCATCATCGGGCTGGGGGACTATGTGACGGACAGCCCTTATCCGGAGCGCACCCTGTCCATGCTTTATGAGATGGAGAAACAATATCCCTGCTATCTGATCCGGGGCAACCGGGAGGAGTATCTGCTGGACAACCGCAGGCAGGATCAGGGCTGGCATATCTGCTCCCCCAACGGGGCGCTGTATTATACCTATCAGCATGTGCAGGAGGCAGATCTGGACTGGATGGAGGCCATGCCCTCAGAGAAAGTGATCCGACTGGGGGATTGCCCGGCCCTTACCCTCTGCCATGGAGCGCCGGGCATGATCCGGGGAAATTTTGAGTTTGACCGGGCTTTAAAGGAGCAATCCATGAAAGCGCTGGAAACCCGGTATCTGCTGGGAGGCCACACCCACCATCAGGAGGTGGATGTGCTCTACGGGAAGACCTACCTGAATCCGGGTTCCCTGGGGCTGCCCATTGACGAGCAGGGGCGGCATGCCCAGTTTGCCGTCATGGAGGGCGATACACAGGGCTGGAAAATAGAACGGAAAACCATTGACTATGATGTGGACGGCTTCCTGCGGGATTTCCGGGAGAGCAGGATTGAGGAATACGGGCTGTATCTGACCAGGGCAATAGAAAAGACGTTGGTAACGGGCCATAATTACTTTTATTATGCGGTATGCGAGGCCTGCAAAATCAGCCGGAAGGCCCTGCCGGATACCCGTGAGGAGGTATGGCAGCAGGTGGCAAAGCGGCTGGAGCTGTGAAAAACGGACCGGAAGAAAGGGAAGGGCAAAAGCTTATGGCAATTAAAAAACATACCCAGGAGGTGCTGGCGGCGCTGGATGCCTACTATGGCACGGAATATGTCTGCTATCTGAATCATGAAAACGCCTGGCAGCTGCTGATTGCCACCATGCTCAGCGCCCAATGTACTGACGCTCGTGTCAATATTGTGACAGAGAGCCTGTTCAAAAAATATACCGACGTGGAAGCCTTTGCCCGGGCGGACCTGAAAGAACTGGAGCAGGACATCCATTCCACGGGCTTTTACCACAACAAAGCAAAGAATATCATTGCCTGCTGCAGGCAGCTGATGGAAAAGCACGGAGGGGAGGTTCCCCGGACGCTGGAGGAGCTGACGGCTCTGCCCGGCGTAGGCCGCAAGACCGCCAATGTGATCCGGGGTAATATTTATCATGATCCCAGTATCGTGGTGGATACCCATGTAAAGCGTATTTCCCGCAAGCTGGGCCTGACGACCCAGGAGGATCCCGAAAAGGTGGAACTGGAACTGATGAAGGTGCTGCCAAAGGATCACTGGATCCTTTATAATATCCAGATTATCACCTTTGGGCGGGATATCTGCAAGGCCCCCACGCCCCAGTGCGACCGCTGTTTTATGAGTCATCTCTGCCCGGATTTTTCCGCCCGGCGGAAAAAGGAGACCCCATGATAGATACTTATGTGAGTATAGACTTGGAGACCACGGGCCTGCAGCCGAAGACGGACAGGATCATAGAGATCGGTGCGGTAAAGGTGCGCCGGGGCCAACCGACGGAAACCTTTCAGACCTTTGTGAATCCCGGCAGGCAGCTGGAAGAGCGGGTCATGGAGCTGACCCATATCCGTCAGGAGGAGGTGGACAGCGCCCCGCACATGGAGGAGGTACTGCCCGGGCTGCTGGATTTTCTGGAGGAGCTTCCGCTGCTGTGTCACCGGGTGCTCTTTGATTACTCTTTTCTGAAAAAAGCCGCCGTCAATGCGGGGCAGCCCTTTGAAAAACAGGGCATTGACACACTGCGCATTGCCAGGCGCTTTCTGCCGGAGCTGGAGCACCGAACCCTGGAATATCTGTGCAGCTATTATCAGAGTCCCCACCAGGCCCATCGGGCCTACGAAGATGCCCGGGCCACCAGCAGGCTGTATCATATTCTGGCAGAGCAGTTTTACGAGCAGGAGGCGGAGCTGTTTCAGCCCCGGGAGCTGCATTATGCGGTGAAAAAAGATTCCCCTGCTTCCAAACGGCAGAAGCAGAGGTTATATGAACTGATGCAGAAGCATAAAATAGGAATAGACTTTGATATGGATACTATAACCCGGAGCGAAGCGAGCCGATATACGGATAAGCTTCTCGCAAAGTACGGGCGATAGTCTTGCCGGAGGGCGAGGTCAGAGCCAGAGCGGCCTTATGGAGTTTTGCCACCTTTTCCCGTTCCCCGGCGCCGTCATAGATGGAGGCCAGCAGCCGGTAGGACGTGCCCGCATCGCTGTGGATGGAGACGGCATATTCCAGGATCTGCCTGGCTTCGGCCGTATACCCGGCCCTCTGCAGCGTCTCTGCCCATTTCTGCAGAGTCTGTACCAGCAGCGTAAAGTTCTGGTCATATTGGGACAGAGCGGTGATATTGGCTGTGCCGTAGGTCAGCTTCAGATCGGTATTGGTGATGCCGGCGAAATTCACGATTTTTTCCCCGGACAGTGCAGTCAGGGTATCCAGACAGTCCCTGACAGTTACGTCCCCGGTCATGATATCCACCGGCAGCGTCTCCAGCGGAATGGTAATATAATCCAGATTATCCAGGGGCTTGCGGCGTACCTGATTGGCCTGCCGTTCCCGTTCCCAGAACCGTTCCTGCTCCTTTCGGACGGCACGGTTGTTACGCCGTATAGCCATGGAAAGCAGACTCAAAAAGATAATAAAACTTGCCAAAAAAGTTAAATTCATATATAATATCCTTTCAGAGTTAATATAGTTGTTCAGATGTATTTTATCTCTGCCGGTTTTTTGACCTGCAGGGAGAACAAAGGAGAGACAGACCCATGATGAATTTACATAATAAAAAAACAAAACGGATTGTATCTGCAGTGATCGTCGTCCTGCTGGTGCTGGCGATGGTTATTCCTACCTTAGCATATCTGATCTGATTATACAATGGTTCATCGGGAAAGGTAAAGGTTTTGCTATGAAAAAAATTGCTATACATTGGAGCCGGGCAGTCCTGCTGCTGGCTTTGCTGTGCAGTATCAGCCTGCAGGTTCAGGCAGCCGAGGAAGAGACTCTGAAAGAGGGTGTTCTGATCCAGGGCATGGATCTGAGCGGGATGAATAAAGATGAGGCTGCCGAGGCGGTGGAGCAGTATGTGGAGGAGACGCTGCGGCCGGTAACCGTTACCCTGCTGACCTCCAATAACGTGGAAGTGCAGGTAACCGCCGGGGATCTGGGTATTACGTGGAGCAACCCGGAGGTTCTGGACGAGGCGCTGGCCATCGGTACCGAGGGAAATGTCATCACCCGGTATAAGGTGCTGAAGGATCTGCAGCATGAGCCTGTGAACTACGAGCTTACGTTCAGCTATGACATTAATGCCATCAATGATATCCTGACGGAGCAGTGCAGCCAGTATGACCAGCCTGCCATCGACGCCACCCTGAAGCGGGAAAACGGCGCATTTACGGTGGTGGAGGGACAGATCGGCTATCTGCTGGATGTGGAGACCTCCATTGACACGATATATAATTACATGACCCGGGAATGGGATCTGCAGCCCTGCACCATCGCCCTGGATGTGGCGGTGGATCAGCCCAAGGGCTCGGCGGAGGAGCTGTCCAGAGTGACGGATGTAATCGGCTCCTATACCACATCCTTTTCCACTTCGGGCAGTGACAGAAGCGCCAATGTGACCAACGGCTGCCGTCTGATCGACGGTACCACACTGTATCCGGGGGAGGAATTCTCAACCTATGATGCGGTGGCTCCTTTTACGGTGAGTAACGGCTACTATATGGCGGGCTCTTACTTAAACGGCAGGGTTGTGGACAGTCTGGGAGGCGGTATCTGCCAGGTATCCACCACCCTCTACAATGCGGTACTGAGGGCGGAGCTGGAGGTGACGGAGCGGTATAACCACTCCATGATCGTGACCTATGTGGATCCGTCAGCGGATGCGGCGATTGCCGAATCCTCCGGTAAGGATTTCAAGTTTGTCAACAATTTGGATGTCCCGATCTATATTGAAGGGATTATTGAGGGAAAAAAGATTACTTTCAATATCTACGGCGAGGAAACCCGCAGCAGCGACCGCCAGGTGACTTACGAGAGCAAGGTGCTGGAGGTGATCAATCCCCCCGGAGAACTGCTGTATGCCAATGCCTCCCAGCCTATCGGGTATCTGGTGAGGAGCGACAGCGCTCATATCGGCTATAAGGCGCAGCTGTGGAAGGTGGTGACCGAAAACGGCGTGGAAGTGGAGCGCACCCAGGTAAACAGCAGTTCCTATAAGATGGTGCCTGCCAGCTATCAGGTGGGTGTGGCTACTGCCAATCCCGACGCCTATACGGCGATTATTGATGCGATCAACAGCGGCAGTCTGGCCAATGTCCAGAATGTGATCAATATTGTTGCCCAGCAGGAGGCTGCTGCGGCGGCGGAAGCGGAAGGACAGTAGTTTTTAAAAAAGTATGGAAAATCAGGCGGCAGAGGATGAGAACAGGTAAAGTATCGGACAGCGTGTTAAAACGCTCCGTTTTAAGACAGATTCATACAAAGAGGCAGGAAGTATTAAATGGCGCAGGTGTAGGGGAAGACTGTGCCATTTTTGCGTCCGCCGATGCCTTTTTTACCTGTGTCAGTGAGGCCGCAGTTGCGGGCAAGGCGGATATGGCCCGGGTACTGGTGAAGTGCGCCAACAATCTGGCCACGGCCGGCGCCCGGCCCATAGCCGCCCTGATTACCCTGATACTGCCGCAGGATGCCCAGGAGCAGCTGCTGAGGGAGCTGATGGCAGCGGCGGAAGAGACCTGCGGCGGGATGCAGATGCAGATTGCCGGGGGGCATACTACGGTGAGCCCTCATGTGGACTGCCCGATTGCCTGTGTGACGGCCTGCGGCATTCCGGGTGAAGAGACAGTGCCGGGGAAACCGTTTACCGGTCTGACCACGAGAGGGGCCAGGCCCGGGCAGGCGATTGTGCTGACCAAGTGGATCGCCCTGGAGGGGACAGCGCTGCTGGCCCGGGAGAATCGGGAAAGGCTGCTGCAGCGGTATCCGGTTCATCTGGTGGAAGAGGCCGCAGGCTTTGACCGGTATCTGTCCGTGGTGCCGGAGGCCGCAGTCGCCGCAAAGTCCGGCGTCCGGGTCATGCATGATGCTTCCGAGGGCGGCATACTGGCTGCGCTCTGGGAGCTGGCAGAGAGCTCGGGTGTTGGACTGACAATCGATATGAGGAAGATCCCCATCCGTCAGGAGACGGTGGAGGTATGCGAGCTGTGTGAGGTGAACCCCTATGCGCTGGCCAGCGGCGGATGCCTGATTCTGGCGGCGGATCACGGAGAGGCGCTGGCGGAGCAGCTTGTCCGGGAGGGGATCCCGGCGGCAGTGATCGGACAGTTTACGGACAGTCATGACAGACTGATCTATAACGCCGACGAGAAGCGCTATCTGGATAAACCGGCACAGGATGAAATATTCAGATACAGAAATGTGTAAAAAGATGCAGAAGGAAGGAATAAATCATGAGAGAAGAATTGTTAGCGGTTATTGAGAAAAACAGCCGTATTGATTTAAAGGAACTGGCTGTTATCCTGGGAGTGGAGGAAGTGGATGTGGTCAACGAGCTGGAGGCCATGGAAAAGGAGGGGATTATCTGCGGTTATCACACGCTGATTAACTGGGAGAAGACCTCCAATGAGAAAGTAACGGCGCTGATTGAGGTGCGGGTGACGCCCCAGAGAGGTCAGGGCTTTGATACCGTCGCAGAGCGGATCTATCGTTATCCGGAAGTCAGAAGCGTGTATTTGATCTCCGGCGGCTTTGATCTGATGGTGATCCTGGAGGGCAAGACCCTGCGGGAGGTATCCAGCTTTGTGTCGGATAAGCTGGCCACACTGGATCCGGTGCTCAGCACCGCAACCCATTTTATCCTGAAAAAATATAAGGATCACGGAACCGTATTTGCACAGAAAACTGAAGATGAGAGGGAGATGATTACGCCATGAGAAATCCATTGTCAGACCAGGTGGTTGCACTGAAGCCCTCTGGAATCCGTAAATTTTTTGATATTGTAAGTGAGATGAAGGATGCCATCTCCCTGGGTGTGGGGGAACCGGATTTTGATACCCCCTGGCATATCCGGGACGAGGGGATCTATGCCCTGGAGCGGGGCAGAACCTTTTATACCTCCAATGCCGGGCTCAAAGAGCTGCGGCAGGAGATCTGCAATTATTTAAAGAGAAAGCAGGGCATTCAGTATGAATGGGATAAGGAGGTCGTGATTACCGTGGGCGGTTCCGAGGCCATTGATATCGGACTGCGTGCCATGATCAATCCGGGCGATGAGGTCATCATTCCCCAGCCCAGCTATGTCTCCTATGAGCCCTGTGCGATTCTGGCTGGGGCTAAGCCGGTCATTATCAATCTGAAAGCGGAAAATGAGTTCCGTCTGACCGCTCAGGAGCTGGAAGAGGCCATCACGGAGAAGACCAAGGTGCTGATCCTGCCTTTTCCCAACAACCCTACAGGAGCCATCATGGAGCAGAAGGATCTGGAGGCCATTGCCGAGGTGATTATCCGGCATGACATCTTTGTCATGTCCGATGAAATTTATTCCGAGCTGACCTACAAGGAGAAGCATGTCTCCATTGCTTCCCTGCCCGGTATGCAGGAGAGAACCATCCTGATCAACGGTTTTTCCAAGGCCTATGCCATGACCGGCTGGCGTCTGGGCTATGCCTGCGGTCCCCATGCGATCATCCAGCAGATGACCAAGATCCATCAGTTTGCCATTATGTGCGCCCCCACCACCAGCCAGTATGCGGCAGTGGAAGCCCTGAAAAACGGGGATGGGGATGTGGAGGAAATGAAGATCTCCTACAACCAGCGGCGGCGTTTTCTGATGAATGCTTTTCAGGAGATGGGGTTGGAGTGCTTTGAACCCTTTGGAGCATTCTATGTATTCCCCTGTATCAAGGAGTTTGGCATGACCAGCGAGGAGTTTGCCAACGCATTCCTGGAGGCGGAGAAGGTGGCAGCCGTGCCGGGTACGGCCTTTGGCGACAGCGGGGAGGGATACCTGAGAATCTCCTATGCCTATTCCCTGGATACGCTGCGGGAAGCTATGACCAGGCTGAACCGGTTCATCACCGGATTGCGGAACGAAGCAAAGGAAGCGTAAGAAGAGTACGGGGGCTGCAGAGATGTGGCCCCTTTTTATGGGGTACAGTTCACACATCAGCGCCTTTGCAAATGGTGAGGCGTGAACTGCAGCGATTATGGAGGAATGGACATGCATATTGTACTGCATCAGCCGGAGATCCCGGCAAATACCGGCAATATTGGCCGCACCTGTGTGGCCACGGGCACAAGCCTGCATCTGATTGAGCCCCTGGGCTTTCATCTGGATGAAAAATCCATCCGCCGTGCGGGGATGGATTACTGGGAGCATTTGGACGTGACCCGGTATGTGAATTTTGAGGAGTTCCGGCAGAAGCACCCGGGAGCCAGAATCTGGATGGCCACCACCAAGGCCAGAAGAAGCTATACGGAGGTGGAATACGGTCCCGATGATTATATTATGTTCGGCAAGGAGAGTGCGGGGATCCCGGAGGAGATTCTGGTGGAGCATGAGAAAAGCTGCATCCGGATCCCCATGCTGCCGGATATCCGTTCTCTGAACCTGGCCAATTCCGTGGCCATTGTACTCTATGAAGCGCTGCGCCAGCAGGGCTTTGCAGGGCTGCAGGAGGAAGGGGCGCTGCACCGGCTGGCATGGAAGGACGAAACGGAAACCGGAAATGCTGCCTATATCTCTCCCTGTGCCTCCCTTTCCGGGGATATCACGCTGGGTTCCGATGCCAGCGTCTGGCACCATGCCACTCTGCGGGCGGATTCCGGCCCCATCCGCATCGGCCGGGGCAGCAATATTCAGGACAATGCGGTGCTGCATATGGACCCCGGCGGCCAGGTGGAGCTGGGCGAATATGTAACGGTGGGCCACAGCGCAGTGGTTCACGGCTGCCGGGTGGGGGACAATACGCTGATCGGCATGGGAGCGATCATCATGAACCATGCCCGGATCGGCAGAAACTGTATCATCGGAGCAGGAGCCCTGGTGACCCAGGGCATGGAAATCCCCGACAATAGTCTGGTAATCGGCAGCCCCGCACGGATCAAACGGGAAGTGACGCCGGAGGAAGCGGAAAAGAACCTTGAAAATGCCCGGTATTATATTGAAGAAGCCCGGCATGCGTTTGGCCCTGCTGAAAGAAAATGAAAAAATGTATTTGACAAAGTCGCAGCACATTGATAATATTTTATATCATGATAATGCGAAAGAGGCGAATGCATATGAAAAAGGAAACAGCAGGAGTTATTATATCGGTAATGACGGCACTGGTATCCGGTGTGATTGTGGAAGCGATGCCGAACCTTGTATTAAGGATCTTTTTTATCATAGGGGTCTGCCTGACGCTGGCACTTTACCTGCTGAGACAGAAAATCCGCTGGCAATGGAAAGATATTGCAATCGGTGTTGTAGGGACGATAACTGCTTTGATACTTGTCATTTCTGTTGCTGTAGGCGGTTCCGACCATTTCTGGCAGCAGATTTTGAACTTCATGGGGATAAAAACGGAGACGGAAGCGACTCAGGAAGCGGAAGCACAGCAAGTGATCGCAATGCAGGAAGCGCAGATAGCGGAATTAAATGATGAAATTAAGACGCTGGAAGAAAAAATAGATGTGCTGTTGGCGGATGCGCAGGAATATGAGGATCTGGAACTGCAGATGGACAGCCTGGGGAAAGAATTAAAGTCACTTTCCGATGGATTTTCGGAATATCAGTTCTGGAGCGGCATGGAGAAACAGGAGCAGGCAGAGGAGATTTATCAAAAGATCCTAGAACTGCTAAAAGTCGATGGAAATGATATTTTCCCGGATCTGAAGGAGGACAAACGGGAAGTGGAATTGTTTTATAAGGTGCGTCTCACCGATAAAGAATATCATTACTGTAATATTATCAGTGCCCTGGAGATGTATGGCGTGGACTGTGAAAAGCTGGCTATTGATGAATATCAGCTGGCACTCTGGGATATAGAGACACTTTTTATCCATTATTCCATGTATAAAAAAGCAGCTGAACTGGAAAAGGGTGTTACTTTTGAAGAGGTAACTTTTAAATATAACGATTACAGGATCTCTATGTCAGAATATAGTGATACTTTTGATTATGGCGGATGGAGACAGCATTTTCCAAATTATACAGCAGATGAGATTCTGGCCAGTATGGATAGAGCCATTTTGAGATTTTATAAAAAACTGAATCTGAACTTTAATCCCCAAATAAAGTAGATCATTTTCAGGGGCGGCGGCCAGAGCAGAGCAAATCTGCCGGGCCGCCGCTCCTTTATTTTCTGCTGCTGTGGTGCAGGCTATTTTTCATAGAAAAGCACTCCCAATGTGCCGGGGCCGCAGTGGCTGGAGATCACGCCTCCGGCGCAGGTCTCCGTAATATTTTCAAAAATATGCAGGTTTTCCAGATATTCATACACCTGGGTCACAGCTTCCTGGGGAGCCATGGAGTGGGTGATAAATACCTGTGCAGGATCTGCATTCTGCAGCTGGGGCAGCAGATCATTGACATATTTCAGAATCACCTTTTCCTGAGAACCCCGATATTTGCGGGCCACACCCATTTTGCCGTTCTCCACCACGATGGAGGGCTTCAGCTTCAGGCGGTTGCCCAGCAGAGCAGCGACCGGATTGCAGCGGCCGCCTCTGGCCAGATAGGTCAGGGTGTCCACCACGAAGCTGGCACGAACCTTATCCCGGCGGGCATTTACCAGTCTGGCGATATCTGCGGCAGATCTGCCCTCTGCAGCCAGCCGGGCGGCATAAAGTACCTGCAGGCCGATGCCGGTGGAGAGATTCATGGAGTTGATAACCTGCACATGCTCCGTATATTCCATATCTTCTGCCACCAGACGGGCCACATTGCAGGTGGTACTCATGTCTTCGGAAATGCCGAAAAAGATAATGTCCTGTTCCTGTTCCCTGCAGGCTTCAAACAGCGCTCTGGTGCGGTCATAGGTGACTGCAGAGGTCTTAGGAGTGGTCTTGTTTTTGTCCGCCCATTTGAAAATGTCTGCCGGAGTGGTATCTTCCAGATCATAGTAGCTTTTTTCGTCCATGATAATGCACAGCGGATCAATGGTGATGTCGTACTGTTTCAGCTGCTGCGGTGCCAGATCGCAGGTGCTGTCTGCAATGATTTTAATCTGATTCATAATTTCCCTTTCCATTTTGAATGTTTTTGGTTTTCGGCATCAGGAGAGAAGATTTTCCCGGAAAAATGCGGTAAATCCCTCATAGCCCACCAGATCGTCCGCATCATGGGAATTGATATCGTAGTAGTACTCTCCCGAGGGCAGCTTTTTGGACAGGCTATCCAGCGGGAAGCCGGGCCTGAGAATCCGATGGGGTCTGGCGGTGAGCAGAAATCTGTTGCTGGCCAGACTCTCATCCATGGATTCATAGATATGCTTCGGATCGGTAATCAGGCAGACGGCGTTGCGGTATCTGGCGGTGAGATCGCCGTACCGGGCAGCCAGGCCCCCGTAATAGTCCAGCATGGCCTGATCGTCCAGATAGACGCCCTGGGGAGACCGCACATGGATTCCGGGCTGCAGCTCCTGGGGCAGATTCTCAAAATAAAGCCCGGAATCGCAGGAAAACAGGGGGATCTCATAATGCTGATAGTAAAAGAGTGCTTTCTGGCGGGCATTTTCCTGGAGAGTCTTCCCCTCCTCCGGCGCCACAGGCACCTGGTTCATATCCCGGAGGCTCAGCAGCCGGATTCCCAGGGGCTGCAGGGCATCCCGCATGGCTGTATACTTGGCCGGGTTTGATGTGGCGTATAATAATTTCATCGCTGTATGTCCTTATGTAAAATGGATTCCGTTGTTTCTTTATATCAGCATTGTAGCATATCCGGCGGAGAAACAACAGCGGATTTTCACAGATTTTTCACAAAATCATCACTTTTCTATGACATTTTCCCCATAAGCTAGGAGATAAAGATTGCGCAGCTGCGGCAAAAGGCGGAGTCTGCGTTATTTATACAGCCACAGAGGTGGCGGAAAGAGGTAGAATCATGATTGAAGTGACCAATCTGACCAAGCGGTATGGGGACCATATGGCTGTGGATCATCTGTCCTTCAAGGTGGAGAAAGGGCAGATCTACGGTTTTCTGGGCCCCAACGGCGCCGGAAAATCCACCACTATGAATATCATCACCGGCTATCTGGCAGCCAGTGAGGGCACCGTGACCATAGACGGCCATGATGTGCAGCAGGAGCCGGAGGAGGCGAAAAAAAAGATCGGCTATCTGCCGGAGCTGCCGCCGCTGTACATGGATATGACGGTGGAGGAATATCTGCGGTTCGCAGCAGAATTGAAAAAGGTGCCCAAAGCGGAGCGGAAAGAACAGGTGGAGCAGGTCATGGGCATGACCCAGATTACGGATATGCGGGGACGTCTGATCAGGAATCTGTCCAAGGGCTATAAGCAGCGCGTGGGTATCGCTCAGGCGCTGGTCGGCAACCCCGAGGTCGTCATTCTGTACGAGCCGACCGTCGGTCTGGACCCCCGCCAGATCATCGAGATCCGCAAGCTCATCAAGGAGCTGGGCGAGGATC
>JAGANP010000028.1 GCA_017624175.1 Lachnospiraceae bacterium
CCTACAAGCCCCGCCTCCTCCATGACTCCGCCTGTATATTCTATCATCTCCTGATCCAGAAACCCATAACTCTCCCAGCTGTCAGAGAAAGAGTTCAGCGTCTGCACACAGGCGCCAACGCTTCCATGCCCTTTGATATAAAACCGGGAAAGCAGATACCAGTGGTCGTCCAGAAAACAGGACTCTTCCTCTCTCAGCATCCAGGTCTCATCCAGCCAGAGTTCTTCCGGCACAGCTGCCTGCGGATCAGGCAACAGCCGTCCTGTGAGACGATAGGTGACACCCGCATCCTCCTGCGTATTCAAAATAGGCTGCGGGGGATCCCCGCAGCCTGCCAGCAGCACGCAGATCAGTAATATCCTGCTTGCTATTTGTATCCGTTTCGGAAAAGTGTACATGCCTGTATCCTTTCTTCTGCTATACAATGTGTTTACTGACCGCAGCTTGTGTGCTGTGTTTCCGTCTTATAAACAGTGCCTGTCTCTCCACAGGAGCATACCCCTGCCGCCCTGTACTGGTTTACCAGAATTGTGCAGACACCTGTGGTGCCATCACTCTTTACATAGGTATGTGTGCCGGAGCTGAAAGAATTGTAGCACACAAAGGCGCTTGTAGGGTGGTACACATGCGTATGTTCTTGGGTTGCTGCATTTGCTGTCACGGCAACACCGCATAACCCCTGCCAATGCCACTGCCATTGCTTTTTTTACCCTCTTCATAACATTCTACCTCTCTTTCTATGTATTATTATTTTATTTCCTTTCATCCAGATACAGCTGTACTCTGCTGTCCAGCACCGCCGCAGCCTCCTCGGCGCTGCGGTCTCCGCTGAAATACGGCTCTAATTCCTCCTCCACTATGGTCCATAAATCCTCCGCCAGAACCGAACCGGAAGCGGCGGTATCCAATATCCTCCAATATTGCTCGATCTGCTCCTCGTCGAGTGCAGTTTCTTCCCAGGAAAATCCGCCGGAGGTCCAACGCTGGTCAGGCGGATCCTTAACCCCCTGCTGATATTTCTCCAGGCAGTACTCGTTGACACTGCGCCGAACCGAAAGGCTGTCCCATCCTCCATATTCCGCATACTTACGCTGTCCCTCCTCGGATAGCAGATAAAGCAGAAAATCAGTTGCTCCGTCCTTATTGGCGGCATTGTGATTCATACAGAGCATATCCGCCGACATATAGATACCGCTGCCGGAAACCCTTGGATATCCAACCACCACCCCGTCTCCGTTAAAACAGCTTTTCAGCTTATTGAGGTCTCCCGGTCCCTGCAGATCGGGATTTACTCCCGCAATAGTCCCGTCCCGGAGTCGATTCATCAGATCCTCCGCTGTATACTCTCCCGTATCCGCATACTCCCTGGCAAAAGCAAGCAGTTCCAAAAAAGGCTCTTCTGTCAGGTGGCTCTCTCCTGCCTCCCAGTCGATCAGCGTCTTATTTTCCTCATCATATAGCCCATAGTACATGACGATTTCCACGCCGCTTCTGTTATACTCCAGTATTTCAGCCGAAGAATTTCTAACCGCTTCCATCATCTCCTCCAGCGTCCAGGTGCTTTGATCTGTAATCTGTCCGGAAACCATCAGAAACCTGGGATGACAGCTATAGGGGATTCCGTAAAGGACGCCCTCTATCTGCCCTGTCTGAAATACGGACTCATGAAAGGGGGACATATCCTCCACCACCCAGTCCAGCGGCTCTAAATACCCCTGATCGGCTGTCTCCCGCATGTCGATCATAAAGCTGCGTAACAGATCCGGGCCTCTTCCGGCTGTCATCTCCAGCTGTATCCGTCTGCGAAAATCCGCCCATTCCTCTTCCTTTTCCGGCATAACAAATGTCACATGATAGCTCTCGCTTTGCCGGTTATATCGGGCAACCAGCTTTTCCATTGCATATCCAACCACAGTTGACGCAATCGTTATCTCCTGTTTTTCCGAAACCGCTGCCGGATCAGAGACTTCAGCCGTCAGCAGATATTTTTCTCCATCACAGCTGGCCCAGAACTGCAGAGCTCCATCCTCACGAAAGCTGCAGCCGTATATGGTATCCAGCGGGTATTCCAATTTCATAAAGGAAAACAGCTCCCGGGGATCCTGTTCCTCCACCCCGTACAGCCATGCCCGCTCCGTGTCTGCCAGAAGCAGTTCCCCCGTGGAACTATAGGCCATACAGAAATCTCCATAGGGATTAATCTGATCCGTGAGCCTGCGGCTGATCTGACCGGTCTCCCCATCCCACAGTACCAATTCATTCCTCTCAAAGCCATACCAGCAAAAAGTGTTATCTGCCGGATTCTCTAACACTCCCACTACCTTTCCCGAAAGGCTCCGGCTATCCTGCTCCTGATAGTCCCGATCGAAAGCCGTCATAATCCTGTTCCCGCCGGATGCTGCCCACAGCCCATCCTCCGTCCGATACCAGATAGCATCATTTAAGGACTCCGGGATCTCCAGCAATGACTCCCAGGTATCGTCCCATCCATAATGCCCCAGCAGATGCTCCTCCTTTCCCGAGAAACTGATCTCTAAAAAAAATCCTTCCTCATCCGCTCCTGCAAGGCTCGCTTTCTCCACGCCTCCGCCTGTATACTCTTCCATTTCCTGATCCGGAAACCCATAGCTCACCCAGCTGTCAAGAGAAGAGTTCAACGTCTGCACACAGGTTCCAACGCTTCCATGCCCTTTGATATAAAACCAGGAAAGCAGATACCAGTTATCGTTCAGAAAAAAGGACTCTTCCTCTCTCAGTATCCAGTTATCCTCCAACCAGAATTCTTCCGGCACAGCTGCCTGCGAATCGGGCAGCAGCTGTTCTGTAAGATGGTAGATAGCGCTTTCATTCACCGCCTCCTGCTCCTGGGTATCCAAAGCAGGCTGCAGGGAATCCCCGCAGCCTGTCAGAAGCATACCAGGTAACAGAAAAATGCAGATTAATTTGATCTGTTTTACCAAAATACACATATGATTGCCCTTTTCATTACAACAGCTCTGTTTATTGTCCGCAGCTCGTATGGATCATCTCTGTCTTATAGTCGGTAGACGTTGCTCCACATTCGCAGATTCCCACTCTTTTATATTGATTCACTAAAAGAGTACAGGTTCTGGTAACACCATCTTCTACATAGGTATGTGTACCGGAACTAAAGGAATTATAGCATACCCAGGATCTCCAATCATAGGTATGGACATGTTCTGCTGCATTCGCTGTCACGGCAACACCGCATAACATTACCCCTGCCAATACCGCTGCCATTGCTTTTTTTGCTCTCTTCATAACATTTTTACCTCTCTTTCTATGTATTGTTTATATAACATCACACAGCATGATGTATAGTTATTATTTTATTGCTATATATAAAATTAGTCAAGATGATTTTATCAAATACAAATGATTATATAATTTATCTGTATTTATGTTTAAGACAGTCCTGCCAGCACCTTAACTGTTTTCATTTCTGCAACATCAGAAGACGTCTTCCGTTCTGCACCTTACCATCCCCCAACGTGCAGCTTCTATTGTTGTAAAAGTCTTCTTTTTATTATATGATAATAAAAACGAACCTATTTACCTAATCACCCAGAAAGGAAGTAACACAAATGAAAGATTCACGACGCAACATACAAAACGGCTTCCAGACCATGGGACCGGACGGAAACTGGCAGAAAGGCTCCGGAGGAGCACCCAAGCCCCTGCGTTCCACAGGAAAGATCATCGGCATATGCGCCCTCATCGCCGTGGTGCTGATCCTGATATTCGGATCCACCTATCAGATCCGGGAGCAGGAACAGGCCGTGCTGATCACCTTGGGGCAGGCCCAGGCAGTCACCGAACCGGGACTGCACTTTAAGATTCCGTTTATCCAGCAGGTACGCAAGGTCAACACCACGATCCAGGGCTTTTCCATCGGCTATGACAGCGAATACAACAATTCTGATACCGATGAATCCCTGATGATCACCTCGGACTATAATTTTGTAAACGTGGACTTTTTCGTGGAATATCGCTACTCCGATCCCGTCAAAGCCCTTTATGCCTCCCGGGAACCGGTAAGCATCCTGAAAAATCTGGCACAGAGCTGTATCCGTACCGTGATCAGCAGCTATACCGTGGACGATGTGCTGACCACCGGCAAAAACGAAATCCAGGCTGCCATCAAATCTATGATCATAGAGAATCTGGAACAGCAGGATCTGGGGATTCAGCTGGTCAATATCACGATCCAGGATTCCGAACCGCCCACCGCAGAGGTCATGGAAGCCTTTAAGGCAGTGGAGACCGCCAAACAGGGCAAGGAAACCGCACTGAATAACGCTAATAAATACCGCAATGAGCAGATCCCCAATGCCCAGGCCAAGGTGGATGGCATTATCAAGGACGCCGAGGCGCAGAAGACCGAACGGATCAACGAGGCAATGGCCCAGGTGGCCCGCTTTAATGCCATGTATGAGGAGTACATCAAGAATCCCACCGTCACCAGACAGCGAATGTTCTTCGAAGCCATGGAAGAGGTGCTGCCGGATCTGAAAGTAATCATTGAGAGTCCCAACGGGGATATGCAGACCATCTACCCCATCGAATCCTTTGTCAACACGGATCAGAACGGCAGCTCCGGAAACAATTCCACAGCCGGTCAGGTTACTGACAATACTGTCAGAGACGAAGAATAGGGAAAGGAGAACAATGATTATGAAAATTGCAAAAAGAGCCGCAATCGTTATCGCCGTACTGGCCCTGATCCTTATCGCATCAGGCAGTCTGGTGATTACCCAGGAAAATGAATACAGTCTGATCCGGCAGTTCGGTAAGGTAGACCATGTAGTGGATCAGGCCGGTATCAGCTTCAAGATCCCCTTTGTGCAGAGTGTGGATACACTGCCCAAGGAGACCCTGCTGTACGACTTATCTTCCTCCGATGTTATCACCAGCGACAAAAAAACCATGATCTGCAACAGCTATATCCTGTGGCATATTACGGATCCTCTGCTGTTTGCCCAGACTCTGAACTCCTCCATCTCCAATGCGGAGAGCCGTCTGGATACCGTGGTATATAACTCCACTAAAAATGTGATTTCCAGCACCACTCAGGACGAGGTGATCTCCGGCCGTAACGGCACATTGTCAGATGCAATTATTGCGAATATCGGAAGTACTCTGGATCAATACGGTATTGAGCTTCTCTCTTTCGAGATTAAGCAGCTGGATCTGCCCAGCGACAATAAGGCAGCCGTATATGAGCGTATGATCTCCGAGCGTGACAACATCGCAGCCACCTACACCGCAGAAGGAAATTCCGAGGCCCAGATCATCCGCAATACCACGGATAAGGAAGTGACCGTGATGCTGTCCGAGGCGGAAAAGGAAGCGGAGATCCTGATTGCCGAGGGAGAAGCAGAATACATGCGGATCCTGTCCGAGGCCTATTCTGACGAATCCAAAACCGAGTTTTACTCCTTTGTGCGCAGCCTGGATGCCCTGAAAGCGTCCATGACCGGCGGCACCAAGACCGTGATTCTGTCCCCGGACTCTCCGATTGCTTCCATTTTCTACGGAAATTAGTAACCTAATACAGAGACAGCAACAGCCCCGGGTGGTGGAAGCACCCGGGGCTGCGCTGTTTCGACCTGCTGTCGAAACGGATATACTGATTAACTAAGGGAATAGATAAACGCTGTTTTACTCTACATCCTGCAGGGCATCAAAGCCTTCCTCACCGGTGCGGACCTTTACCACTCTCTCCACGCCGTATACAAAGATCTTGCCATCACCGATGTGGCCGGTATACAGGGCTTTCTTGGCAGCCTCCACCACATCTCCTACAGGAATCTTGCTGACTACTACTTCTACCTTGATCTTGGGCAGCAGGGTCGCATCCATTTCCACACCACGGTATTTCTCACCGGCACCCTTCTGGATACCACAGCCCATAACATTGGTAACTGTCATGCCGGTAACGCCCAGATCATTCATAGCCTTACGCAGTGCATCATAACGAGTCATCTTCGCCACAATAACCACCTTATGGATACCGGTGGATACGGCTGTAGAAGCCTCCACCACGGGCACGGAAGCATTTTTCTGTGCCTCGGATGCGGTTACATAATCATCATTGCCCAGACTGGTATTCTCATTGACACTCATGTTCATGGTATTGGAAATATCCATGATGGCAAAGCCTGCGTATGCGGAAGCCAGGCCATGTTCCTTGACATCCAGACCGACGATCTCCTCTTCCTCGCTGACACGCAGACCGAAGATTGCCTTGATTCCCAGAAATACCAGGGTCATGGTTACCACCGTCCATGCAGCCACTGATGCAAAGCCTAACAGCTGCAGACCCAGCAGTTTAAAGCCGCCGCCGTAGAACAGACCCACTAATTCGTTGCCTGCTGCATCGGCAATGCTGTAACCGGGAGCGGTATTGGTAGCAAAGAAACCGACTGCGATGGTACCCCAGATACCGTTCATCATATGTACTGCCACTGCACCTACAGGGTCGTCAATATGTAATTTATAATCCAGAAGCCATACGCCGAATACCACCAGCACACCGGCCACTGCGCCGATCACAATGGCACCGAAAGCATCTGTCACATCACATCCGGCTGTGATAGCCACCAGGCCTGCCAGAGAAGCGTTCAGACACATGGATACATCGGGCTTACCGTACTTGATCCAGGTAAAAATCATACATGCCACGGTAGCTACGGCGGGAGCGATGGTAGTCGTCACAAAGATGGAACCCAGCTGCTCTACGGAAGTGGCAGCCGCACCGTTAAAGCCGTACCAGCCCAGCCAGAGGATGAATACACCCAGAGCGCCCATGGCCAGATTGTGGCCGGGGAATGCATTAACCTTTACCACCTTGCCGTCCTTGTCTCTGTTAAACTTACCGATACGGGGCCCTAAAAGCTTGGCGCCGATAATAGCGGAAATACCGCCCACCATATGGATCGCACAGGAACCGGCGAAATCATGGAAGCCCAGCTGCGATAACCAGCCGCCGCCCCAGATCCAGTGTGCCTCAATGGGATAGATCAGTGCGGAAATCACTGCGGAATATACACAGTAGGATAAGAACTTGGTTCTCTCCGCCATGGCACCCGATACGATGGTAGCTGTAGTTGCACAGAACACCAGGTTAAATACGAAATTGGACCAGTCGAAGTTCTCATACTCTGTAAAAATTTCAAAACCGGGTTTACCGATGAAGCCCAGCACATCCTCGCCCAGCAGCAGGCCAAAACCGATCAGGATAAACACCACGGTACCGATGCAGAAATCCATCAGATTTTTCATAATGATATTACCGGTATTCTTTGCCCTGGTAAAACCAGCCTCCACCATGGCAAAGCCCGCCTGCATCCAGAACACCAGCGCAGCGCCGATCAGAAACCAGACGCCGAAGATTTCGCCGTTTACAGCACTCATAATCTCTTCTGTCATAATATCTCCTCCTCGTTAATTTTTCACTGCCGCCTCGCCGCCGGATCTTCCACGGGTATACCCGGAAACAAAAAAAGCGATGCCGGGACTCCTCTCCTGAGAATGCCCCTTCGCATCGCTTTAATTCCTGTTATCCCTATCCGCCGCCTTTTAAGCCTGCCGGAAAAGATAAAGGCACTACGGATCTCTCCATAGCGCCTTTGCTTTATGCATGTGAGTATAGCACCGGTTGTTCCCGGTGTCAACCCCCAAAATTTATTTTTATTTTATATTTTTTTCATAAACTTAAAAAGCTCTCCTCCATATCACCGAAGCATCCATCTCCGCCAGAGACCGGATCCCCGTTCTTGCCATGGCTGCGGCCAGTTCGCCGGTCATCTCCCGGATCCTGCCGGTCACCGCCTCCCGGCCGTCCTTCAGGGGCTTCATCAGTTCCCGGCCCACGCTCACCGCAGCAGCTCCCAGCGCCAGCGCCTTAAAGGCGTCCATGCCGCTTTCAATTCCGCAATCCACAAATACCGGGATTCTGCCGTCCACGGCTTTCAGAATCTCCGGCAGCACCATCAGCGGCGGCACGCTGTAATCCATGATGCCATGGTGGTGGGAAACCACGATGCCGCTGACACCCGCCTCCTGGCAGCACTCCGCATCCCGGACGCTGAGTACGCCCTTTACCACAAAGGGCACGGGCGAATGCCTTACAAACATTGCCAGCTCCTCCGTGGTCTTCGGGTGCATGGGCAGCCCGCATACCACATCATAGGTTCCGTTTCCCGCAAAGGCATGGTCAATATCCATGCCCACCGCAAAGGCGCCATGGCTGACTGCATGCTCTATTTTCCGAAGCACTTCCCCGTTATCCGCATGGGGCTTTATGATCTTGACCACCTTTGCTCCCGTGGAAAGGATCTGTTCCAGCTCCTCATCCTCGCCCATACCGCACCAGTAAAGCGCATTTGCTCCTTTCGCTCCATAGGCCAGCTCCACCATGCCGTTTTCATGGATATTGTTCAGATGGGACAGGGCCGCCGTCATAATCGGAGTGGAAAAGCTTTCTCCCCACAATTCCATCCGGGTGTCCGGAAGCTCCGCATTGACATACCTGGTCTCCAGCAGCAGTGAATCCAGAAATTCTCTGGTGATTTTATCGGAATTACCCATATCTTTTTCCTCCTCTTCCGTGTGTACCTCAAATTCGCCTGTGATACTGTACTGATTTTTCCTGTCCTACATCTTACAGATATAGTGCCAACCGCTTTTTCACATAGGCCAGGCTTTGGAGATATTCCTGGTCCGTATGCAGATGCTCTATGATCATGGGCATCTCGGGATCCGCCTGATTCGCCAGCTGGGCATATCGTTCCAGGCAGAAGGTTCCCTCGCCGCAGGCGCACTCCTCCAGCCGGAACGTAAACTCCTGTCCCAGCCGGATGTCCTTGATATGGCAGCTTTTGATCCTGTCACCCAACAGTGCAAAGCAATGCTCCACAAATTTTTCCGGGAAAAAGTATCGTTCCGGCGTGTTAATCATATTGATCACATCCATATGCACGGCAAACCGCTCCCGGTTCACATCCTCCAGAAGTCTTAAATATTCCTCCGGGCCGGTGGGATACATCCAGGGCATGGGCTCTATGGTAAAAAAGGTATGCTCCGGCTTCGCTGTATCGATCACCTCCTGAATCATTCTTACCGCCCGGTCCCAGGCATTTTTCGTAAAATTTTCCGCATAAGCGCCGTCCCACCGCTCTCCCAGGGAGCCGATCACATTCACGCAGCAGGCGGCCCCCAGCCGGTCTGCCAGCCGGAGCTGGCGGATACTGTAATCCATGGCCTCATTCCGCTCCTGCTCGGACAGGGAGACGGCATTTCTCCAGACGCCCACCTCCGCAATCCGAAGCCCCGCCTCCCTGGCAGCAGCCTCATAGCCCGCAATGATCTCCTCCGGGCTACTGCTGTCTACGGGAAACACGACGCTCCCGCAGCCCAGGCGCTTCATATTACCGGCCCACTCCTCCGGGGAACCATGCTGCAGGGAAGCAGCCAATCCAATTCTCATCTTTACCTCTCCTTTCGTTTTTCGGGTCTGATTTTACTGAAAAAGCAGTAATAGATCACAAATAGTATCGTGGTTACCACCCAGGTCAGGGGGTAGCTGAATATAATGGTCCTGATTCCGGGAATCCGGGGAACCGCCGCCATGATCCACACCACACGGATCAGGCAGATTCCCGTTAGACAGATCAGCGTAGGAATCCAGCAGTCGCCCACGCCCCGCAGGGCTCCGGACAGAATCTCAATACAGATGTAGGTCACATAGGTGGGTACCAGGAACCGGGTCATCTCCACCCCGATTCGCAGCACCTCCGGGTCATCATTGAAGAACCGGTAGATTTCCCGCAGGTCAGATACAGCAGAGCCGATACCACCAGAGTAGCCCCCAACGTCATTCCCAGACAGCTGCGGATTCCCTTTCTGACACGGTCCGTTTTTCCTGCACCGTAATTCTGACCCACAAAGGTAGTGATGGCGATACCGAAAGCATTGACGATCATCCAGAAGACCACATCCAGCTTGCCGTATACCGTCCAGGCGGCCACCGTATCCGTACCCTGCCCGTTTATAGCCGTCTGGATAATAATATTGGAAAGGCTGTACATGACAGACTGCAGTCCTGCGGGAAAGCCGATGCGGATGATCCGTTTGAACATCCTCCCGTCAAAGCCAATGCGTTTTAACTCCAGGTGATGCATGTCCCGGGTGCGCATCAGCACCAGGATCACCAGCACTGCACTGAGCAGCTGGGACAGGATGGTAGCTAAAGCCGCTCCTGCTACGCCCATTTGCAGCGTCACCACAAACAGGATGTCCAGCACGATATTGGTCAGGCAGCTGGCAATCAGGAAATACAGGGGGCGCCGGGAGTCTCCCACTGCTCGCAGAATCCCCGAGCCCACATTGTAGACAAGATTACCGATCATGCCCAGATAATAGATCCGAATATACAGAATGGCCGGTTCCAGTACATCCGCAGGTGTATCCATGGCCTGCAGAATCCAGGGGGCCGTAAGGATACCGAACACCGTCATCACCAGCCCGCCCACCAGGCTGAAGGCAATGGCCGTATGTACCGCATAGCCCACCATCTCTTCCCTCTTTGCGCCGTAATACTGGGAGATCACCACCGTAGCGCCGCTGGCCAGTCCCACGAAAAACCCCACCAGCAGATTAATCACGGTACCCGTACCGCCGCCCACTGCGGACAGGGCCTCCTTGCCCAGGAATCGCCCCACAATCATTGCATCTGCCGCATTGTACAGCTGCTGGAAAAAGGTACCGAACAGAATCGGGAAAAAGAACAGCAGCAGCTGTTTCCAGATCACGCCCTCCGTAATTTTATTTTCCTTTTGCAGCTCTGTATTCTGTACTTCCATGAATTTTCTCTCCTTGCATTTTTCAGGACTTGCACACCATGTAGATAAACCGGGCCCGGTGCCCGTTCTGCTCCATCTCCACAGCCTTCTCCTCTTGAAAGCCCAGCTTCCGGCACAGATGCAGCGATGCGGCATTCTCCTCATGCACCAGTACCTGCACCTGGGCAAAGCCCAGCTGTTCCCGGGCGTACTCCAGGATGCCCCGGCACACCTCCGTGGCCAGTCCCCGGCCCTGCCAGGCCTCCCCGATGACAAAACCCAGCTCCGGCAGATGATATCCCTCCCGGACACTTAAGCCCGCCCGGCCCACTACATCTCCGCTGCTGCGGTC
The DNA here is from genome assembly GCA_017624175.1 of Lachnospiraceae bacterium. GTDB lineage: Bacteria > Bacillota > Clostridia > Lachnospirales > Lachnospiraceae > Acetatifactor. The sequence goes on from JAGANP010000028.1 coordinate 11,218, forward strand.
CAGCACCGTCCATACGCCGAACTCATAAAAAGGATAGATCCGCCTGCGGTACTCCCGAACATATCCCCGCTCCGCCTCCAGCGTAGGGAAAAGCCGCTCCGTATAGCGGGTTATCCCCGGAGCCTGATACATTTTCCAGAACTTATCCACATCTGCCTCTACGGTTTCCCGCAGCCAGCAGCGCTCCGTAGTCAGAATCTCCCAGGGCAGATCATGGCATCGCCTGTAGACCCGCTCCAGGTATTCCGGTTCCACCTCCGCCGGATCCTCCAGAGCATACCGGGCGTCGGCAAAATCCTCCCCCTGATTGCCCGGATGGAGATAGATCAGTACCGGCGGCTGATGCGTCCGGGCCGGTTCCCGGTGAAAGGATCCTCGGGCTTCCGAAGCACCTGCCATCAGGCAAGCATACACCTGGGGATCATCCGTCAGGTACAGCAATCCCTCCGGCGCCTCGCCCGGGTCACCGACTTCCAAATATATTTTCTCTGCCAGCAGTTCCTCCGACAGCAGTGCTTCGCAGCGGATTCCCGTCTCCGTCAGACGGCGGCTCAGAAGCAACAGCGCCGGTAGGCTCTCCGCTGACCGCAGTACCATTCTGCATTTTTTCAGATAAAAGGTTCCCTGTATGATCTCTTCCTGTTCCACCGTTTCTCTCTCCCGCCGGTATTTTCTGCAAAAAAAGACTTTACGTCCAACCTAATTTAGGCTATCATGTTTTTGCAATTACTATAACACAAATTCAGACAGAAAGGTAGACTATTATGGCACAGAATCCTATTGTAACCATCACGATGGAAAACGGCAGCGTGATCGAAGCGGAGCTGTATCCCGAGATTGCTCCCACTTCCGTAAACAATTTTATCAGCCTGATTAACAGGAATTTCTACAACGGCCTGATCTTCCACAGAGTCATCCGGGGCTTTATGATCCAGGGCGGCTGTCCCGAGGGCACCGGCATGGGCGGCCCCGGCTACAGCATCAAGGGCGAATTTGCCCAGAACGGCTTCCAGAATGACTTAAAGCACACCGAGGGCGTGCTGTCCATGGCCAGAAGCATGTTCCCGGACTCCGCAGGCTCCCAGTTCTTTATTATGCACAAGACCAGCCCCCATCTGGACGGCGGTTATGCGGCTTTCGGCAAGGTGATCGAGGGCATGGAGACTGTCAACGCCATTGCCGAGACGACAACCGATTACAACGACAGACCCTTAGAGCCCCAGGTAATCAAGACCATGACCGTAGAAACCTTTGGCGTGGATTACCCCGAGCCGGAGAAGCTCCCCTCCAGGTAAGCAAAAAACAGTCCCGATACCCTCTCAGGATATCAGGACTGTTTTTTCCATTTTCAGCCTTAAAAGCACCCTTTTTCCGTAATGTCTTCTGCGTCCCGGGCTGCATACCCCTGACACAGAAAGCCCTTTACCACTCTTCCATCCTCCAGTACCACGTCTCCCAGTACAAGGGGTTCGGAAACTCTGGTCATAAATTTTCCCAGCTTTTCCACAGGCAATGCATACAGATCCACCTGAATATGATTTCCTACGCCGTTGGTCCTCATCAGTCCCGGCTTCGCCGGAGTCGTGGGCAGACGGTACAGCGCATAGCCATCGGCCGTACGGGTGCTCTCCCTATAGGACGCCCCCAGCTCCTCCAGCTGATACGCCAAAGCCCCTCCCTTTTTATGCAGCCCGCATACCGCAAACAGCATGGTCTCCCGGGACAGAAAGGCTCCGGCAAATCCTCGGATCAGTTCCTCCCTGTCAAAGCGGCTGAAAACCGTAATTCCAAAGGGTCTGGTTCTGTCACTGCCATCCTGGGGAATTGCCGCTGCCGCCAGATCCAGCAGATTGCAATGATTCGTATACAATCCCATCTTGCTGTTGGTCTTAATGGGATCCTCCCTGACTTCCTCTCTGGTAAAGGAGCCCCCGGCAGTGGGCATGATCATGACGGCATCCTTCAGCAGGAGATGGGCCTTATGCTTATAAGCCTGCAGCGCATGCAGATCCCCAAACAGCCTGGCAGCGGTCTGCTCTTTGCCCCCGCCGGATCGGAGTATGGTTTCCGTCACCGGAAAGGTGCTTCCGGGATGGGTCTCCACAAATCCTTTCAGATCCTGCCAGCGCTCCGCCACATATGCGCCCTCGTACAGGATCAGCGCTGCATCCTGAAACATCCGGTAGTCTATATATTCCACCGGTATCCCCAGGGACAATACCCGCTCAACAGCCGCATCCCACTTTTTCTCATACTCCTTTGCCCACTGTCCGAAAAATTCCGGCTTGTCCTTCGGCAGATAGATCCTGGAGGGAAGACGGGCGGGCTTTTTCTCTATTTCCCTTGACCAGGGGCAATCCTCGTCAAAGCCACGGGCTACGCTGTCCACCAGCCCGGCATCCTCCATACTGCCTGCAAAGACCGTAACGCAGTCCAGGGAGGCGCAGGCCGAAACCACGCCCCGGGAGGACCAGGCGCCGATCGGCGGTTTATAGCCCACCAGATTATTCAGCATCGCCGGTACTCTGCCGGAACCCGCTGTATCCGTTCCCAGGGCAAAGGCGGCGATCCCCAGGGCCACACTGACTGCGGATCCGGAGGAGGAGCCGCCGGAAATCATCTCCGGCTCCAGTGCGTTATGGCACTCTCCATAAGGGCTTCGGGTGCCCACCAGTCCTGTGGCAAACTGATCCAGATTGGTCTTTCCCAGGGGAATGGCTCCCGCAGCAATCAGCTTTTCCACCACCGCTGCGTTTGCTTCCGGCATATATTGGTAATCGGGACAGGCTGCCGTGGTGGGTACCCCTGCCAGGTCAATATTATCCTTGACGGCAAAGGGTACGCCCCAGAGCGGCAGCTCCCTGTCCATAGTTTCCAATGCCTGCAGATAGGGTTCTATCCGTTCCATGACCGGAGGGGTAATCCAGATATGGTAATCCTCATATTGCTCACTTCTGCCGATCAGCTCCCGGATCAGCTGCCGGGGCGTCAGCTCCCCCTCCTGATATACCTTTCTGATCCATGAGATGGACAACCTTTCGGGAATTGCGCTCATGTGCATATCCTCCTTGTTAATCCCAGATCAGCAGTCTCACCGGCGTCGGATGGTATGCGTTGCAGGGATTGTTGAGCTGGGGGCAGTTGCTGATCAGAATGCACACATCCTCCAGCGCTTTCATCTCCACATACTTTCCCGGTGCGGAGACGCCGTCGTCAAATTTATATCCGCCCTCTCTCGTCAGCGGCACATTCATAAAGAAATTGATATTGGGCGCCAGATCTCTTTTCCGGATATCCTCCGTGCTGTCCGCCAGCTGCAGCATAAAGCTGTCACGGCAGTTATGCATATATCTCTTTTCTCTCGCATATCTGACGGTATTGGACTGGGAAGAGCAGGCGCCTCCCAGGGTGTCATGTCTGCCGGTCTTGTCCGCCACGATCTCCAGCAGCGGCTTGCCCGATTCCGCTCTGAGGATTGTACCGGTGGTCAGATAGATATTCTGCTGCGCCACAATGGTTGCAATGGCGCCGTAATGATCCTCAGGATTGTGGAGATCATAAAATGTGGTATCCACAGCCTGATTGCCCTCCAGGTCCAGAATACGGAAGGTCTGTCCTTTCTTCAGTTCATGCATCCAGCCCAGACCGGCGGTAAGCACCTGGTCATAAACGGCGTCTTCTATTTTTAATTCGCTTTCTTTTTCGACAAATCCGTACATATCTCTTCCCTCCTATATCCCCAGTAAATTGTTGTAGTCCCACGTATTTTCAAACGCTCTGTAATTCTCCGTTCTGTACTGTACGCAGGGATCCAGCAGATCCACCGCAGGCGCATCATACACCTCCATCGTCACGGGAACGGAAGGATATTCCGGAGAAGGATCCAGCGGATTGGGCGTATTGGATACAATAAAGATAATATCCATCTCCGTTCTCAGGGTCACCGTGTCCCCATATTTACAGTGCTCCGTGTCATAGTGCATGCTGCCGTCCTCTTCCACATATACCTTGGAAAAGAGGTTGACGCAGGGCACCAGATCCCGCTTGGACATGTTATTCCGCACCAGCTCCACCTTAAAATTCTCTTCTCCGCACCGATAGTAATCATTTCCCTCGGTCTGATACGAGGTTTTACCGTACTTTTCATCCGTCATGGTTCTGGTGGTATGGCCGGATATGGTATCGTTCCAGCCTGTGGAGTCCTGTACGATGGACGCCAGCACACGCCCGTTATCGCTCATCAGCACATTTCCGGCAGTGAGATGGTAGGTATACTGGGCCTTGGTTGAATCCGGCATATTATATCTCTCCGAGGTATCCCTCATATTGTAGAGCAGGATGGATACATTGGCATTGTCACCCAATGCCTTGAAATGTATGTACTTCCCCTTTCCGATGCACCCCGACCATTTCTCACCGGGTCTGAATTCCTTTGTAAAAATCTTCTGCATGACACATTCCACCTTTCTGCTGTTGTTTTAAAATTTACCATTCCAGATCGTCCACGCTCATAACGGCTCCGATCTGGAAATATTCCATATTTTCAAAAGCTGCCTCCGCCACATCTAAGGGGCTGTGAGTATGACAGGCTTCCCGCAGCACATGAATATGATAATTCAGCTGATGTGCTTCCACTGCGGTAAAATGGACACAGATGTCGGTCATTCCTCCGCAGATAAAGAGATGCTCCACTCCCTTACACCGAAGCAGGATCTCCAGATCCGTTCCAAAGAAAGCGCTGTATCTCCGCTTGGGTACCGTATACTCGCCGGCAATGGGCGCAGCCCCCTCCCAGAAATAGGAGTCCTTCTCCAGACAATGTACATGTTCGGCCCCGTCCAGCTCCCGTCCGAAATCCGACAGATCGTCCCGGTGCAGCTCGATGATATGGATAATGGGAAAATCCTTTTTCTGTCTGAAAAACTCCACCGTCCTGACAATATTTTCATGGTAATATTTTAACCTCTGCTGCTGCTCCTCACCGTCGTATACAGCCATATGGGCTTTAGACGCCTGCACATCCACCAAAAGCAGGGCACTGTTCTCCGGTATTTTCATATCTTTCACGCTCCTTCCTGCACCTCTGCCGTCAGAATATCCTCCGTGGTAATATTAGATTCTCTCTGCAGATATTTCATGTTTCTCAAGGCATATTCATGAGCCCTCCAGGAGGAGCCCGTCACACTGTCCGTCACCACATAAAAGTGATAATTCCACTGGTGTGCATCCACCGCTGTGAAATGTACACATACATCGGTGAGTCCGCCGATCAGAAACAGGGTGTCCACTTTCAGACATCTCAGGAGAATATCCAGATCCGTTCCGATGAAAGCGCTGTACCGACGCTTGACGATGGTGTAATCCTTCCCCTCCGGTCTGGTGATGGGCAGATATTCCACCGCCTTAGTGCCCTCCAGGCAATGCTCTTTCTCCACGCCGTCCAGCTCTCTTCCGAAGTCGGACTTATCCGCTCTGTGGCATTCCCTGATCTGAATCACCGGGATATCGTGTTCCCGGAAAAACCGGATAATCTTCGGCGCATTTTCATAAGTGTGCGCCCCCTGCATCACGGGGATGCCGTCGTTTACCCCCTCTTCTGACTCACCGTCCTGCAGATCAATGACCAGCAGCGCACTGTTTTTTGGTATTCTCATAATATCGTCCTTTCTGTGCCATAAGGCACTGCTTTATTGTTCCAGCGACAGGGTATGCAGCCACTTTCCTGTCCGGTATCTGCAAAAGCCTATGACCAGCTTGTAGAGCTCCACACATACATAAGCCATAAAAACAAACAGCAGCGGTAAGGCCAACACATCCCCCAGAAGTACGGTCAGCGGCATGCCCACAAACCAGATTCCTCCCGTATCCATCAGCAGCACAAACCGGATATCCCCGCCGCTTCGGAACAGGCCCTCGATATTCATGGAATTGTAACAGCTCAGGGGCAGATAACAGCACATTACGGTAAGGGTCTGGGTCAGCAGCACGCCGGTGTAGGTTCCCGTCAGGGAATAAGCTCCCACGATCGGGCGGATCAGGCAAAACAGCGCTAAACCCACAACTGCTCCCATGCCGATTGCCAGCCGGTGAAATCTGCCGCCGCAGACAAACACATTTTCCCGGTTCCCTTTACCGATCTCATTGCCCACGATCACCGCCGCCGAGCTGGAGAGGGACAGTCCAAAGGTCTGCACCATGGTCTGCAGCGTGTTCATAATGGTCATGGCCGCCAGCTCTTCCGTTCCCATATGCCCGTAGATCACCAGATAGACCGATGTCCCCACGCCCCAGAGGAATTCATTGGACGCAAGGGGAAGCGCCTTTTTCACAAATGTCAGGAATTCCTTTCCGTTATAGCGGAATAATCCACGGAGATCCTGCAGAACCTCATTGCGGCTGACCACAAGGTAGATCAGCAGAATCATCAGCTCCACCGTTCTGGTTGCTACCGTTCCGATGGCAGCGCCTACCACACCCAGCCTCGGCATGCCGAAGTTACCGAAAATAAAGGCGTAATTGGCAAAAATGTTCATAAATACCGATCCGACGGATGTGGCCAGCACGATTTTCACTCTGGTCTGTCCCCTCAGGAGATAGTTGATCGGATAGATAAAGCTGAGCAGCAGGTAGGAAGCCGATATGGTGCGCAGATATCCCACGCCGCTGTCGATCACCGCTGCATCCGGCGTAAACAATGCCAGGCATTGCCTGGGAAAAAGCAATGTGGCCAGGGTTACAAACACCCCGAGCGTAACGGTTATGGAACAGGTCATACCCATGATTTTCCTGACGCCCTCCGCATCTCTTCTTCCCCAGTATTGGGAGACAAACATCACGCAGGCGCAGCAGGTTCCGTACAGAACCAGGTAGAAAAGAGAGTATATCTTATTGGCTACGCCCACTGCTGCAATCTCCGACACGCCCAGCTTTCCCACCATGATCTGATCAATAAAATTGACACTGGAGGTAAGAAGCGACTGCAGCATCAGCGGAAGCACCGTCTTTACTGTCAGAGAGTAAAAATCTCTTCTTGTCATCTTCATTCCCCTTTCTTACGTTATTCCATCTTGGAGCCTGCGGAAAGCTTCAGTTCCGTCCACACCTCATCATAGATCAGGGACGCCTCTCCGATATTGGCCATATAGTGTGTGGTGGAGGAATCCACCTCAGGATAAGCGATCTGCATCAGCTCCTCGGAGATGCCTGCCGCAATGGCCGCTTCTTCCACTTTGGTATTGCAGTAGCCATAACCCCAGTTGGTATCCTCTCCCTTTCTGGTCAGATATTCCTCAGAGATAATGGCATCAATGAACGCATAGGCTGCATCCATATCCGCACCCTTGGGAATGACATAGCTGTCAATAAACATATGCATGCCCTCTGCCGGGATGACAAATTCCCAGTTATCCATTTCCTTTGCCGCCTTATACTCCGAACCGGTGGCGATCACCAGGATATTGGCCTCTCCATTCAGAATCATTTTGTAATCGCTGTAGGTGAAAGCATGGATGTTGGGAAGCAGCTCCTCCAGCTTGGCGCCTGCCGCCCGGATGGCCTCCTCATCGGATGCATTGAAATCATTGCCGTTTACCAGGTTCGTAATGCAGAGAGCCATTCTCTCATCATCCGTAAAGGCGATCTGGCCCTGGAGCTCCGGATTCCACAGGTCTGCATAGCTTGTGATCTCGGTATCCACCGCATCTCTGTTGATCAGGATCCCGATGCCGCCGCCGGAGTAGGGCACGGACCACTTGTTTTCGGGATCGTAGGAGGGACTCAGGTACTGGGTACCCAGATATTCGTAATTGCTGAGCCTGGAGGTATCAATCTCCTCCAGCTGTTCCTGCGCCACCAGCGCCTCGATCACATAGTCCGAACACATTGCCACGTCATACTGTGTGGAGTTGGACATCACCTTGGTCTCCATCTCTTCCAGAGAGGAAAACTGGGTATAATTGATGGTATAGCCCGTCATCTCCTCCAGCTTCTGAATGGCTTCATCATCAATCCCCGACCATGCCAGCAGATTCAGCTCCCCTTTCTCTCCTGAAGAGCTGCTTTCTGCAGCCCCGGATGCATCCGGGGACGGGGACTCTCCGCAGCCCGCCAGACCTGCTGCCATTGCAGCCACCATAACCAGTGCCAAAATTCTCTTTTTCATAATACTTCCTCCTCGTTTTTTCTCTATTTTGATTTTGCAATACTTCTGTTCTGAAGAATCTGCATGATGATTCCCAGGGTGACGGTCACCACAATCAGCAGGGTGCTGAGTGCGTTTATCGTAGGCTTCATGCCTGCTTTCATCTGCCCGAAAATATACATGGACAGGGTAGTATCCTTAGGGCCTGCCACGAAGAAGGTGGTAAGGACATCCTCCAGTGAGAATGTGAATGCCAGAAGCCCTCCTGACAGCATGGCGGGTACCAGATTCGGCAGCAGCACCTTGGTGATCACCTGCAGCTGGGTACAGCCCAGATCCTGCGCCGCCTCTTCTATGGATCTGTCAAAGCCGTTCAGCGCCACCCGGATATTGTTAAAGCATATCGGCATGCAGAAGGTCACATGGGATATTATGATCGTCACCTTGCTCAGGCTGATATGCAGAATGTCAAACAGAGACAGCAGTGAGACACCCAGGAGCATCGCCGGAACGATCGTCGGGATATAGAAAAACGAATCCAGCAGATCTTTTCCCTTAAAATCAAACTTATGAAATCCAATGGCGGCAAACGCCCCAAGAATAACGGAGAGCACCGTGCTGCATCCCGATACAATGATGGAATTGATCACTGCCTTTTTGGCATCCTCCGCAGCGAAAAGCTCCCGATACCATCTGAGGGTAAAACCGCTCCAGCCCATATCCAGCTCCGAATTGTTAAAGGAATAGGCAACCATCATGACGATGGGCGCATAGAGCAGGATCAGAAACAGTAAAACATAGAAAACGGATGCGGGTCCGAGCTTTCTTTTCATGAATACGTCCTCGCTTTCTCTATCTTATTTTTAACGAAAATGAGTACGGTGCTGATAAGCATTACCACCACGGAAAGCGCTGCTCCCAGGGGCCAGTTCTTCGCTGTGGAGAACTGGGAGGAGATCAGGTTGCCGATGATGATGGTCTTGCCGCCGCCCAGAGCATCCGCAATGTAGAAGTTGAACATGGCGGGAACAAATACCAGCACCAGTCCTCCCATGATTCCGGGGATGGACAGGGGAAAAATCACCTTCAGAAACAGCTGCCGGGAGGAACATCCCAGATCTCTCCCCGCCTCCAGCACTGCCGGATCGATCTTCTCCAGGCAGGAATAGAGCGGCATCACCATCATGGGCAGCAGACTGTATACCAGGCCGAAATATACGGCTCCCGTTGTGTAGAGAATCTGGATCGGTTCTTTGATGATCCCCATTCCCATCAGGAAATTATTGATCAGGCCGTTCTTGGAGGTAAAGTTCATAATCGCATAGATCCGCAGCAGGGAATTGATCCAGAACGGGATCATCACCCCAATGATTAACAGGCTCTGCACCTTTTTGCTGGCCTTGGAACAGATGTAGGCATAGGGGTATGCGATCAGGGTCACCAGAACCGTCACAATGGCTGCCATCTTGAGGGTTCTGCCGATAACCTGCAGATAAACGGCTTTTGTCAGTGTCTTGTAGGCGTCAAGGCTGAAGCTGTATACAATATTTCCGAACTGATCCCTGGAACAGAAGCTCACCAGGATGATATAAATAAACGGGAAAACAAAGAACAGCACTGTCCAGAGCGCCATGGGCCCTATGGTCAGGAACGCATTCCCCAGAACGCCTTTTTTTCTTTTGGTCTTGCCCTTTTCCTTATCCATCCGTTATACCTCCTCGTCTTTCACCATAATACAACGCTTCTTGCTGAAGCAGACTTTTACATAATCGCCCCGGTTATAGACCTCACCCTTTCTGGCACATCGGGTGATCTTTACCGGTTCGCCCTCCGGGGTATGCAGAATATGTCTTCTGAGATTGCCGATATAGATCTGCTCCTCGTAGATACAGGTGATGGTATTGTACTTTTCCTCACTGTAATCCGGCAGATAGTCTACAAAATGCATATTTTCGGGTCTCACGCAGACACAGATCCGCTCCCGCTCCTTATACTTTTTATCCGCATCGTATATCGTAAGGATCTGGTTATGCAGATTGACCACTGTCTTTTCCGAATCCTGGGATACGATGTACCCGGTCAGGAGGTTCGTCTCCCCGATAAAGTTGGCTGCAAATTTGGTCTTCGGCGTGTCATAGATTTCCTCCGCCGTTCCCAGCTGTTCAATGTTCCCTTTATTCATAATCGCAATCCTGTCGGAGATCGTAAGTGCCTCCTCCTGATCATGGGTTACATAGATAAAGGTGATTCCCAGCTCTTTCTGCAGATGCTTTAATTCGATCTGCATTTCTTTTCTCAGCTTCAGATCCAGGGCGCCCAGGGGCTCGTCCAGCAGAAGCACCTTGGGCTCGTTTACCAGCGATCTGGCTATGGCAACCCTCTGCTTCTGACCGCCGGAGAGCTGGGACGGTTTCTTGTTGATATGCTCTTCCAGCTTGATGAGCTCTATCATCTTATTGACTCTTTTATCAATTTCCTCCTTGGAAAGCTTTTTCAATTTCAGGCCGAATGCAATGTTATCCCTTATGGATAAGTGGGGAAACAGCGCATAATTCTGGAAGACGGTGTTGACATCTCTTAAGTTGGCCGGAACATTATCACAATCCTCATGATCAATAAAGAGCTTGCCGTCGGAGGGTTCTTCAAAGCCTGCGATCATGCGCAGCGTTGTGGTCTTTCCGCAGCCGGAGGGGCCCAGGAAAGTCATGAACTCGCCCTCCTTCACAATAAGGTCGATATGATTAACAGCTGTCATTTCTCCAAACTGTTTTGTTACCCCTATGAGCTCAATCATGTTATTATCTCTAATCATAGTTATCGCCTCTCTTTTTTTTAAACCAAAAGGAGAGCCGAATTTCTTCCGCTCTCCCTTGAGTACCTTATTGCTTTTCTCTTTTTTATCTGTTACTGGCAATATACACCTTTGTGTTACACAAAGGTCAATGGGTTTTTAAGAATTTTTTTCAATCTTTTTAACCGGGATCTCCAATTTATAGATGACCTCCTCCGGATCGTTGGTGAGTGAGATATCCACAATATCTCTTTCATAGATATATCCGGTGATTTCATACCGGTTCTCCCGCAGATACTTCTGTATCCTGCAGACCGCCCGATCTCCGGCCAACAGCGTTCCTTTCCCATAGGTCACCAGGCAGTCGGCCTGGGGCAGCTCCACCAATTCCCCATAAACCGGTTTCTCCTCACAGATCCCGTAGGGCAATGCCGGATATCGCAGCAGCCTCTTCACCTGGGGATCCATAAAGGATGCCGCATCAATCAGCGATCCGGAAATATTGGAGCCGAACACATTGTAATTTTTCTCCATATTGCTCCGCAGCTTTGTAAATTCATAGATGAAATCACTATAATTTTTTTCCTCCGCCCTGGATATCACCATGACCCGCTTATCCGTTCTCGTGATACTCCACTCCTCCGGAACCATGTGCTCCCGCTTCTTTACCATGTCAATATAGGCGGTCTTCTGCTGGATCTGAAGCAGCAATTTCTGTTTTTCGGCAATTTCCCGTTCCAGCTCCTCCGCCTTTTTGGACAGGATCTCATAGGAACGCTCCACATTCCGCCTGGGAAGAAAGTCCCTGATCTCGCTGAGGGGCAGACCCATATTCCGCAGATCCATTATGGTGTCAAATTTTTCGATCTGATCGTAGGAATAGTACCGGTATCCGGTGACCGGATCCACATATCCCGGCTTTAAGAGTCCGATCCGGTCATAGTGGCGGAGTGTTTCCGTTGTCGTGTTCCGCAGGCGGGCCAGTTGTGTGATATTCAGATAATGATCCATTTCTTTCCACCCTCTTTTTGCTATGTAAAATGCATACCATTTTACTGCCAATAAAAAGGGTCACAAAGCTTCCTCAACTTTATGACCTCTTTTCTTCTATATTATACAGCAAAACTGTTACCACCGGCAATACCAAATTTATTTCCATCTATCTGTCAAAAATTGGTAATTTTCATCCAGATAAAGCTGTATTCGATTATCCAAAACCTTCAAGGTGTCCGTCAGTGATCTCGTACCGTCAAAATAAGGGGTTAGTTCCTCATAAAAGAAATCCTCCACTTCAGTGACATAGAAACTTGCCGGCTGGGCCTGCTCCAATAGCTCATCTAATACTCTCAGCTGTTCTTCATCCAGACCATCTTCCTGCCAGTTCATCCAGCTGTCAGCATAAGTCAATGGATTCTCCGCCTTTTTCTGTTCCTGTTCAATCAGATAAGAAATTGTACTGAGCCGGATCGGCATACTATAAGATTCATTTTCTGCAATACACAGCTTCTGAGCATCCTCGGACAGCATAAAACGGACAAATTCCGTAATTCCCTCCATTTTATCCGAAGCCTGATTCACATACAGACAGTCTGCCCATACATAAATGCCTTTCTTTCCGGAACTATTGGGGTACCCTATATAGGAAGCTCTGCCAGAAAAGCAATTCGCCGCATAATCCAGCATCCCCAGCTTCCATAAATGAATTTCCGTTCCTGCAATATAACCCTCCTGCAGCATGGGAAAGACATCCGAAGCTTCATATTCCCCGGTATCTGCGTACTCTGCAGCAAATTCCAACAACTCTCTGAAAGGTTGTTCCGTCAGATGGCTCTCTCCCTTTTTCCAATCAATATATGCCGTATTGCCATTATCGCAGAGCCCATATTTCATAACAATATTAATGGCATCTATCTGCGAGAAGTACCAGTCCAATATCCCGGCATTCGATTCTCTGATACACTGCATCATCTCCTCTACCGTCCAGGACTGCCGTTCTCCTGCAATATCCTTAGAAAAAACTGCAAAATCCAGGGAACAGGAATAGGGAATACCATAGGTAATACCATTGATCCTGCCGCTTTCCAGCGCCGCCCCCAAAAACAGGGCCGGATCCTCAATGACTCCCTCCATATTCTGAAGATATCCCTGCTGCACATAATTCTCTGCCACCAATGGTGGCAGTATCATCAGATCCGGTCCCTGTCCGATAGACATTTCCAGTTCTGTCCGTGAACTATCCTCCTCATTTAGAAGAGAAATATGATACCTGGAATTCTGCCGATTGAATCGGGTGATAATCTGATTTAAAAAAATGTCTGAAGAACTTTGCCAGGCACATAAAAAGATCTCCTGCTGCTCTATGGCTATCTCCTCCGTTTCCCGAGACAGACTCAGCAAACTCAATGTGCCATCCAGAAATACATAACACTGAATATCCCCATTTTCCAGAATGCAAATATTGTACAACTCTTCCAATGAATAACCCATGTCCCCAAAAACCAAAATCTGCCGGGGCTGCTCCTCTTCTATCCATACCGCCTTTGCATCGGCATAATATAAAGTACCATCTGGCGCATATGCCGCTTTAAAGGCATATGCGTCCACTTCTTTTACCGGTTTATAAGAACCGGGGCTATTCAGATCCTTCCAAAAACGAGCACCATCACTGTTGCTTCCGCACCAGAGCATACCACCCGTCACAGGATTGCAGATTCCATTCCATAAATAACCGTCCAACTGGGTTCGCCTCTGCCGGACTCCATTGCTGTCATAGACATAAATTGCATTTTCCGCTGCACTGATAAAGTAGATATTTTGATCCTGATCCCTATAGACAGATCCGCCCTCTATCTCTTCCGGCCATTCCATCAGAATTTTGCCGCTAATTCCGTCAAAATACCCCAGATACATCTGTTCCCCATCTACCGTAGATTCAGTTATCTTTAGGAAAACTCCTTCTTGTGTCGCACCTGCCATACCGCTTATGTTTGTGTATCCGCCTTCTATCCATTCTACATCGGACAGCAGAATCTGTTCCCAGCTCCAGGTATCCTCATGGAAAGTCTGCAGACAATATCCAAGAAAAGACTCCGATTCTTCTTTCGTCTCATCCAAAAGGAAAAGCAGCCGGTAAATACAACCATTCTGATAAATACGGCTGTTTTCCCACCCCCACCAGTTCTCGTGTTCTGCTAAAATATCGCGATTATAAAGGGCTTCGTCCGGATCCGGAATATTCCTGATTTTAATAGAATAATAGTATTCTTCCGTTCCCTCCGAATCAACTGTGGCCTGTGGAGCATCTCCACAGGCCGCAAAAATTCCGCTGCATCCTAACAACAGAAACACACAAATATATTTCCTAATGACTCCTGCAAAACATAATCTCATATGATTTCCAAACATTCCTGAATCGTTTCACTCCCAAACTCCGAGCCTTTTTATATAAATTCTTTATTATTGTCCACAAGCGGAATGATGGGTCTCATCAGGGTAATAATAATATCCCGCCGTTGCTCCACATTCCGTTGCCGATATTATATCGCCGGTTTCTTCATCTTTGATCACAATCAGATCTGTACATTTATATGTTCCCCTATACTGATAGATAGATGTATAACATGTACTATACACCGGTGTCATGTTCCCCGTTATCGGATCCGTTTTATATCCTGACACAAAGGAATGCGATGCTCCTGCTTTAACATTATAAAGTGTTTTGTCATTAACCTTATAATTATGCGTATGAGCAACTGCTGCATATGTATATATAGACGTCCCTATCACAATACATCCTACAGCAAAAAGACAGAAAAATTGTTTTAATAACTTCATATAACCCCTCCTTTATATTTTATAAAAATACTATATCGTATTGTGCTGTCTCTGTCAAGTGTTTTATTATTTTGACATATACGGATGCATATAAAAATCATTTTAATTCGTCAAGAGGGTGTCTGTTAATTCCAGATTAGTGGTGTCAGAAATTTAAGGCTAAGAATCACTCCTTATCATGTTCATATTTTGTTTACAAATCCTTCAATTATTTTTCAAATTGTCAACACGATTTAGACATTTCTATCCCATATACTATAATCAAACGAAAGAAAAACATCGCTAAATACAGTTACTTGTTTAACAATAAAACTTTTTCATAATAAATGCCAAGGGAAGCAATTCCCTTGGCATCCTCCCTTTTTACAGGAATTTTTTATGGCCATGATGCATTGCACCATGGCCTTTTCTCTATTGCTGTGCTTATGCCTGTCCAACAGATCCGAACAGCTCCATCTTTTCCTTTACGGTTGCCTTGATGGCTTCTGCGCCGGGAGCTAACAGCTTACGGGGATCAAAGCCCTTGCCCTGCAGATCCTTGCCCTCTTCCACATACTTTCTGGTAGCTGCGGCAAATGCCAGCTGGCACTCGGTGTTTACATTGATCTTTGCCACGCCCAGAGTAATGGCTTTCTTAATCATATCGGCAGGGATACCGGTACCGCCGTGGAGTACCAGGGGCAGATCGCCGGTCTTCTGCTGAACCGCATCCAGAGTCTCGAAGCTCAGGCCCTTCCAGTTCGCAGGATATTTGCCGTGAATATTGCCGATGCCTGCAGCTAGGAAATCCACGCCCAGATCGGCAATAGCCTTGCACTCGTCGGGATCTGCGCACTCGCCCATACCCACAACGCCGTCTTCCTCGCCGCCGATGGAACCTACCTCAGCCTCGATGGACAGTCCCTTTTCATGTGCAGCCTTAACCAGCTCGGTGGTCTTTGCTACGTTCTCGTCAATGGCATAATGGGAACCGTCAAACATGATGGAAGAGAAACCGGCCTCGATACACTTATAGCAGCCCTCGAAAGAACCGTGATCCAGATGCAGCGCTACAGGAC
>JAGANP010000029.1 GCA_017624175.1 Lachnospiraceae bacterium
GGCGCCGGAGGCCACGGCCACGCCGGAGCCGGAACCTGTGAGGGAGAGCACCGGGAATACCCTGGGTTCCTCCACCGTGGTGGGAAATATGGCGGTGGTGTTTATGGACAATACCAGCCTGAATGTGTCGGAGGGGAATCAGCCCCGGCAGACGGAGGAACAGGACAGTGATGCCCAGTCCGCTCAGGCTGTGATCGACGAAAAAGGAAAAGGTACGGTAAAATATACCCTGGTGGACGGGAAAGTGGTGGCGGATCGTGCTTATTATGGCTCCCAGAGCCTGGAAGCGCTTACGCTGCCCGCCGGTACGGAGGAGATCGGAGAATTTTCCTTTGCCAGAAGCAGTCTGTCTTCCATCAGTATTCCCGAGGGCGTGACCGACATCGGATATGGCGCATTTTACCATTGCGACCGGCTGCAGGAGGTACAGCTGCCGGATACCGTGACCTATATTGCCCCCAAGGCATTTGCGTACACCGGCTGGGTGGAGGAGTTTTATGAAGCGGGGACGTCGGATTTTCTGATTGCCGGGGACGGCATCCTGATTGCCTACAGAGGGGATGACGCCCAGGTGACGGTTCCCGAGGGAGTCCGGCAGATCGGACCGGAGGTATTTCAGGGGCATACGGAGATCACCTCCGCAGCTCTGCCGGATTCTCTGGAAACCATCGGGGAGGCGGCATTTGCAGACTGCAGCAGCCTGAAGGAGGTGACCGGTATGTCCCAGGTCAGGGTGATCCGGGACAGAGCCTTTTATCATTGTCCCCTTTCCTATGTGGTGCTGCCGGATACGGTGGAAACCGTGGGACTGGGCGCTTTTGCCCGAGAGAGCCGGGGAGGCGTTGTGCTGATCCGGGGAGAGCTTCCCGGATATGCCCAGGAGCCTTCGGCGGACCGGCTGTCCAATGAGGGATACCGGATCAATGCCTTTGACGGCGTGAACTATGTGCTGACCGCTCACAATCTGACGGAGGAAGAGCTGGGCGGCACGGTATTGGACGGCAGTCAGGCGGTTTATGACGGGATAATGGGGCATCTGGAAACCAATGTTTTTGCAGCGGACTATACCTATCTGTCCGAGGAGGAACTGGAGGGCAGAACCTGGCCGGAGGAGATTCGGATCGGCAAAGAGAGCTATGCAATCCGGGGCCTGGAACAGGCAGAGACACTGACGCCGACCTGGCAGGTTCCCCAGGACGGAGGAATTACGGTGGTCGGGGACACGGAGGTACAGGCCCGGCTGGCACCCCAGGATGCGGGATATCTGCTGGAGGCAGAGCGGCTTAACGGCATCGGGGAGGCGGCAGAACTGGATGCTGCCTACAGGAGGATCTATCAGCAGGGACTGCCCATGGATACCCTGTGCTATACCCTTCGTCTGTATGAGGGGGAGAGCGGCGTGGCCGTTACCCGCCTGGGCAAACAGGAGCTGGAGGTGATATTGCCGCTGCCGGAGCAGCTGCAGGGACAGGAGCTGCGGCTGGTGACGCTGGACCGCAACGGCCAGCTGGAATATCTTCCGGTAGTCACGGACGGCCAGCAGATCCAGTTCTCCACGGATTATCTGTCCGTATACGGCATCTATGGAAGCGGTGGGCTGTATGCCCAGGGAGATGTGGTGGACGGTCAGGTAGTGATCACCGGCTTTGGCCGGAAGGATGCTTCCCCGGATACGGGGGATCCGATTCATCCCAAATGGCTCCTTGGCATAGGGCTGCTGTTTGCAGGCGCTGCCATACTGTTATATGCACATCGGAATAAGGCTGCCCTACCCGGATAAGCGGGAGGGCAGTTTCCTTTTTATACGCTTGCCGCCTGAATTGCGGCTGACAATGGGGATGGCAGATTCCCGCCCGCCGACATATGATATGTTATTAGAGAACAGAAACAGGAGAGTGCGGAAAATGCAGCGTGTCAGAGAACAGATCGGGGCGGAGCAGATCAGTCTGCAGCCCTGGCAGAGGCGTGGCATTACAGTGGCGGTACTGGATACAGGTATGGCGGAGCACCCGGATCTGGAGGGGCGTCAGATTGCGTTTTTTGATTTTGTGCGGGGACAGGGCAGGGAGACGGACAGCTATGATGACAATGGCCATGGTACCCATGTGTGCGGGATTCTGTGCGGCAGCGGCAGGATGTCCGGCGGCAGATACCGGGGCATCGCCCCGGACACCCGTCTGGTGGTATGCAAGGTACTGGATCACAGAGGGGACGGCTGTGTGGAAAATATGCTGCAGGGACTTCTTTTTGTGGAAAAATATTATAAAAAATACGATATCCGTGCGGTGAATGTATCGGTGGGTATCGGACAGCTGAAAGATCAGAAGAAAGTGTCCGCCCTGGCGGAGACGGTGCAGCGTCTCTGGGAGCTGGGACTGGTGGTAATCTGTGCCGCCGGCAACAAAGGCCCGGGGGAAAATACGATCTCTGCCATCGGTACGGCGGAGCGGGTGATCATGGTGGGCTGCCATGACGGCAGCTACCGCAGGGGGGATCCGGGCAGCTGCAGCCTCTATTCCGGCAGGGGGCAGACGGGAGGAAGAGTCCGCAAACCGGATCTGGTGGCTCCGGGAACGGATATTATGTCCTGCAATGCCTTTTTCCAAAAGAAAAGACAGCCGGAATATTATATCATGAAAAGCGGAACCTCCATGGCCACCCCCATTGTAACGGGATGTGCGGCGCTGCTGCTGCAGAAAGAGCCCTATCTGTCCAATAACCAGGTGCGGGACCGGCTGATCTATTCGGCAAAGGATCTGGGGGCGCCATGGAATCAGCAGGGCTGGGGTATGGTCAATGTAAAAAGAATGTTTTAAATTGCGGAAAGCTATTGACATGCCCAGTATAATTGTATACAATTATGCAGAA
>JAGANP010000248.1 GCA_017624175.1 Lachnospiraceae bacterium
CCTTCAAAGGCGGGTCCCGCCGCCGTGCCGCAGCAAAGCAGCTTCTCCCGGTTGCCTAAAGCCAGTTCCCCATTGGTTCCCAGATCTACCAGCAGCGTAATCTCTTCCTGCAGATCCATTTCACAGGCCAGGATCCCCGCCGTGATATCTCCGCCGATAAAAGCGGACAGTCCGGGCAGTGTCACTGCCTCCATGCCGCCGATCCTCAATCGCTCTCCCTCCAGATAGTCTGCGGTAAAAGGTGCAGTACCCAACTGCGCCGGATCATGCCCCAGCAGCAGATACAGCATCGTGGTATTCCCCGCAATACTCATCCGTCCCGGCTCCCCGCCCTGCTGCCGGAAATAACCGATTCCCTCCTCCAGCACCCGGCGAACCAGCTGCTGCATCTGCAGCCGCAGCATGGGATTCTCTGCCGCCTGGATCCTGGAGATCACATCCGTCCCAAAGCACCTCTGGGGATTGCTGCGTACATACTCTCCCTGCTTCCGCCCCTGCCGGTCGTACCACTCCATGGCTATGGTAGTGGTACCCAGATCGGCGATCACGATCTCCTCCTCTGTTCCCCCCGGCTTTTTCTTCCCCGGCAGCTGAAACGAGTCCGTGATCACCCGCATTTCCTTCTCCAGCCTGCCTGCAGGCGCACAGCGGCCGCAGCCGGTACAGATCTGACATCTGGTTCCCTGATATGCCATGTGTGTTTCTCCTCTCCTGGTAATAGATCTCTATTTTTCTTCATTATACTCTCCTACACAAAAATAGGCAAACATGGGACAAAAATAATCCTTTACATTTCACATCACATATGCTAATATGCAGTTAAGCATTGATTTCAAATCTTTATTTTTCATTGAATCTACGGCTGCAGTGCAGTCTCCTGAAGTTCGAACTCTTTGCTTAAAATACCCATTAAACAGGCAGGGAGTACATATTTTCTTCCTGCAAAACAAAAGAAATGATAGAAATATGGGACAGAAGGATTTGGCAGAAAAGAATCTGGAATTTTATCCGGATGTATTTGCGGATATCGTGAACGCACTGCTATATGAGGGAAAGCCGGTAGTGAATGCGCTGACGCTTCACCCTGCGCCAACCGAGACCCTGTATCACAGTAAGACCGGCAGGATACGCAATCAGTTTCATGACGTCAGCAAGTACCTGATGCAGAACGGCAGCATCCAAATACAGTATACACTGGAAAATGAGACAAGGGTAAAATATCGGATGGTTTTGCGCAAGGCCGGATACACAGGTGCAGTGTACAGGGAACAGCTGGACCGGGGAAAGATTTTTCCGGTGATTGGAATTGTGCTCTACTGGGGAAAGAAGAAATGGCGGGCACCACGCAGTATGCACCAGCTGCTTAAGGGGAGCCTGATACAGGATACCGACCGCAATTATATAGATGATCTCAAACTTCACGTTTTTGAGATGGCGCATTTGCCCCGAAAAGTGAGGGAGCGTTTTCGAAGCGATATACGGATTGTGGTGGATTACCTGACAGAAGGTGCCGATTATGCTCCCACGAAACAGAAAATCCGGCATACGGAAGCATTACTTTTATTGCTGGAAGCATTAACCGGAGATGCCCGTTATCATGACATCCTGCCGGAAATCCTTAAGCAGGAAGAAAAAGGAGGAGCAATTACCATGTGTGAATTAATTGACAAATATGAGAAAAGAGGGATTCAAAAAGGGATCCAGAAAGGGATCCAATGCGGCACGGAAAGTACCACGCTGTCTTCCCTTCAGAAGCTGATGAAAAATCTGAATCTGCCCTTGCAACAGGCCATGACAGTTCTGGAAATCCCCGAAGAGGAGCAGCAGAAATATATGCGCCTAATCGGATAGCCTGTTGTAATGCATGAAGCGGGAAAACCGTATAGCCAGTTCCCCCGCTTCGTTTTCCGTTCCTGTTTTTTGTCCGTTTGCTTCTTTTTACCGATTCGCTACAAACTGATTTTTCTCCTGATCGTAATGATAATCCATGCCGGAGAGCTTCTCTGTGATCTCTGCCTGAGGCACATCCAGATCCTCGCACATGGCCTCCAGGCTGCCGTAATAATCCCGCAGCTTCAGATTCACAAAGCTCAGCAGCATCACCGGATCCTTCGGTATCATCCTCACCGCCTACCTTTCTACCGCCGTAGAGGCAATGATCTCCATGTCTCCCAGCAGCTCCACTTCGCCGTAGCCTGCCGGAATCAGCAGATGGCTTCCCTTGCCGACACTGTGTCCCTCGATGATACCCCTGCCCTCCAGCACACTGACGATCAGGAAAGGCTGCTCCTGGGTAAAGCGAAAGCTGTCCTTTACCACCAGCTTCCATACCTTATAGTAATCGCTCTCGGTCAGCAGCTTCCAGGTATTATCCGGCTGGGGCGCCGCCTTTTTGATGGCCTTTTGATCGGCTTCATCCGGCACATTGATCACATCAATGCTCTGGGCCACATGGAGCTGACGGGGCTTGCCGTCCACCAGACGGTTGTAATCATATACCCGATAGGTAATATCGCTGTTCTGCTGGGTCTCCAGGATCAGGAAGCCTCCCTTGATGGCGTGTACCGTACCGGGATTGATCTGGATCATATCCCCTTTCTGCACCGACACCCGGCGGATCAGCTCCTCATACCGGTTCTCGGCGATCATCTGCTTTAATTCCTCCCGGGTCCGGGCATGATGGCCGATGACCAGCTCCGCTCCCTCTTCACAGTCCATGATATACCAGCACTCGGTCTTGCCGAAAGGCACCTTTTCCACCTCCCGGGCATAGGTATCATCCGGGTGTACCTGGATACTCAGATCACTTTTGGCGTCAATGATCTTCACCAGCAGCGGGAACTCCTCATAGGAAAGATCGCCGAACAGTTCCTTATGCTCCCGATACAGCTGGGACAGCGTCTGCCCTGCATATTTTCCCTGGCTTATCTTACAGTCTCCGTGGGGATGAGCACTGACAGCCCAGCACTCTCCTATGGCGTCACTGTCCGCCTGATAGGGGAACTCCGTCACCAGCCGCTGTCCTCCCCAGACGCACTCCTTTAACACCGGCTCCAGATACAGGATCTCCTTACTGGGCTGATTCATGGCCAGCGCTGCACCATTGGTCTCCATAATCTTCTTATACCAGTAAGCGCTGTCCTTGACAATGCGCTGCTGGTTGCGGTAATCCACATATACCAGGCCGAAACGCTCATGATAGCCGTTGGACCACTCAAAATTATCCAGGAACGTCCAGAGGAAGTATCCCTTGATCTCCACGCCCTCCTCAATGGCCCGCTGTACCTGGTACAGATACTTCTCCAGGAAATCAATCCGGTTGGGATCATGCACCTTGCCGTCCAGGGACACGGTGTCATGGCAGGAGATACCGTTCTCCGTGATATACATGGGCATATGGTAGCGCTCATACAGGAACTTGCAGCTCCAGTAAATGCACTCCGGCGTCACCGGCCACTGGATCGCCGTCTTGGGAAAGCCCGGATACCGGTCCACATACTCCACTCCGCCGTCCGCCGCCCGGCGCACCATATAGCCGTTATAGACATTCTGCCCCATGAAATCCAGGGGCTGGGAGATCAGCTTCATGTCCTCCTCGGTGATCTCCGGCAGATACTCTGCAAAACGCTTCAGACCCTCTTCGGGGTAATGTCCTAAAAATACCGGATCGCTGTACCATGCCACATTCCAGGTCCAGTTATCCATAGGATTGCGCAGGCCGAAATAAATCTCCTTTGCCGCCGCAATATCCTCCGGGCTGTCGGTGGCAGGAATCGCCACGCCGCAGGTAGGCGCAAAGCCTACCTTGATCGGAGCCTTTGCATATTTTCTTAAGTTGATGACCGCCTGCCCATGGGCCTTTAAGGCATTGTGAGCAATCTGAAAGGTATCCTGATAGGGCAGCTTTAAGCCCGGTGCGTGCTCCCCCCGCAGATGGCCCAGTCCCACAAAGCACTGGGGCTCATTTAACGTGAAAAAGTACTGACAGTACTCGGAGAAATTCTCCGCCACCACTTTGGCATACTCCCCGAACCACTGCACGCTGTCCGGGTTCAGCCAGCCGCCCTTATCCTGCAGCGCCTGAGGATACTCCCAGTGAAACAGGGTCAGATAGGGCTCGATCCCGTTGGCACGCATTTCTTTGAGCATGTCTTTGTAATATTTGATACCGGCCTGATTGACCCGGCCGATCCCCTCCGGCAGGATTCTGGCCCAGTTTAAGGAGAACCGGTAGTTTTTCACGCCCATCATGCGCATCAGGGCAAAATCCTCCTTATAGCGGTGGATATGGTCACAGGCCACCTGTGCGTTCTGGCCCTCATACACTCTTCCTTCCTCGCAGAAGGTATCCCACACGATCTTGCCGCAGCCGTCCTGAGGGTCTCTTCCCTCAATCTGGTAGGCACTGTCCGCCACACCCCATACAAAATCTTTACCAAACATACGCTTACCTCCCTATGCCGTAATCACAGACACCAGATAAAATCCGGATGCATCCATTTCATGGGTTCTGCACACCTGAATTCTTACATGATGCTCCGCCGCTTCCTC
>JAGANP010000249.1 GCA_017624175.1 Lachnospiraceae bacterium
ATCAATGCCGCAAACAGCAAAGATCGATCTCCCAGTATGGTCTCCAGGTTGTGATCCAGGGGGCCGATCCCTATCGAGCCGTTCTGCACGAACAATCCCAGACCGCAGTCCGTATCATATAAAATATGCCTGTACCTTCCGTCAAAGACACTGTCTTTTGCGTATTCGCCGCTATCCGACACATAGCGGTACACCTTCACATTATTATGGGGCCAGTCGCTATTGCCGATATAATTTTCAATGGCACAGTACTGCAGATAATTTTCCACATCCAGAAAATCCTGAAGCTGCTCATAATTTTTTGAAACCGTCAGGTCTTTTTCGGCAAATTCCTGATACAGCCTGTTATATTCCTCCACATATTGCTGTACCTGCTCATCTTCCTCATCGTCCAGCTTGCGGTTATCCCCGCCCTCCAGTATTACAAAAGAGCCGCTGTATTCCCCGTAACGATTGGCAAAATACTGCTCATCAAAATGATTTTCAAGCCAATAAATGCCTTGATACGATCCATTGATGTAAACACAGACCGGAACTGCATACATCACATCGGGATACCCTGCATCGCCGGCCAACGTCCCGATCAGTTCGTTTCTGATAAAAGCAAAACCATTGTCCGTTCCTGCATTACGCACCACCAGTCTCTTGTATTCCTGTGCCACCGTCCCATCCGTATCCGAAACCAGCCTGCAAAGAAATGGATAGGAAAACTCATTTTGCTCATCATATTCCTTTCGGGCATACAGGCGGAAAGACTTCTGGTTCTTCATGCGGGTGGCCTGTCCATGAATGCGGATGCCGCCGTTCTGCGCCAGAAGCAGTTCTCCGGCATCGGAAAAGTACTCGATGAACACTTTCCTCTCATACTCCCTTCCCCGAAGCATGAAATTGGCTTCCAGTTCCCCGCCAAAATGGGCATCCGGATTTGCCTGTATAAACTGATCAAAGGTCTTTCCCGCCACAAAAATACCATTTTCATATCCGAACAGGCCCTCCGGATCTCCAGTGATGTGAAGCACAGCTGTGGTATAGCGTTGGTCGATACCCTTTCCCATAAAATAGGTCCTGGTGAGCGTCCCACACTCCTCACCCTCCTCTGAAAAAGCCTTGAAGCGGTAAACATGGACCTGCTCCGCATCCGATGCCTCCACAAGGATCGGCTCCGTATATTTCGTACCATTTTCCCGGTCCGGTTCTTCACAATCATCCGTATAAAAAACGGTCACCCCATTAGGTACACTGACTTCTATTGTCTGATCTTCTGTATAAAAGCCGCTATCTAATGAGATGATCATATCTTTACTGTCTTCTTCCGCTTCCTGTCCGGACAGCATCACTCCCAATGCCAGCAAGGCTAACAGCGCCGTCATGGGCAGGGCAAAGAATAGCAGCCTTCTGATCTGTTCCTTTTGGTTCATATGATAACCCCGATTTTCTTACAAACTTCACTATCTTATTATATCACCAACAGGCACAAAAGAAAACCGCTTTATCAAAAAGACCAGCTATCCCTGAGGATAACTGGTCTTCCATGCTTTGTATTAGTCCTGAACATAAGGCATCAGGGAAAGATGACGTGCTCTCTTGATTGCTACAGTCAGAGCTCTCTGATGCTTTGCGCAGTTGCCGGTGATACGGCGAGGAAGGATCTTGCCTCTCTCAGATACGTATCTCTTCAGCTTGTTGGTATCCTTGTAATCGATCACATTATCCTTGCCGCAGAATACGCATACTTTTCTCTTTCTGCGGATGCCGCCTTTTTTTCTCATTGGAGAATCAGATTTCTCTGCTTTATTGTAAGCCATTTTCAGTGCCTCCTATCTTAAATCATCAACATTTAGTTAAACGGCAGTTCTTCATCGATTCCGTCAGGAATGTTCATGAAGCCGTCGCCTGCGCCGCTGGGTGCAGGTGCATTGTTGCCGCCGCCCATGTAACCGCCGCCATTGTATCCGTTATCGCCGTTATTGGCAGATGCGTTCTTGCTCTCGGCAAATTCAATCTCCTCTACCATGACACGGACACTGTAGACCATCTGACCATCCTTATTAGTGTAATTATCATTCTGGATTCTGCCGCTGGTCACTACTTTCACACCCTTGCGCAGATAGCGTTCAATGAACTCCGCCTGCTTGCCAAATGCGGTACAGTTGAAGAAATCCGCATCCGGTTCACCGTCACGCTTAAATCTTCTGTCCACCGCTATGGAAAAACGTGCTACTGCCATCGGTGTAGCGCCCTGTGAATATCTCACCTCGGGGTCTCTGGTCAAACGTCCCATAAGAATTACTTTATTCATGTTTTATCTCGCTTTCTCTATGCCTCGTCCTGTCTAACGACTAAGTATCTGATGACATTGTCCATGATGCGGACACGGCTCTCGATCTCTGCAGGCACGGTGGGCTCTGCATCGAATCTGATGAAGTAATAGAAAGCTTCCTTCATCTTCTGAACTTCGTAGGCAAGTCTCTTCTTACCCCACTCATCCACCTCTGTGATGGTACCGCCAAATCTCTCGATCAGAGCCTTGCACTTCTCAACTACCTGTGCTCTCTCTTCATCCTCGATCTTAGCGCTAACAACAACGGCTAATTCGTACTTGTTCATTAATAGTTACCTCCTTTTGGTCTCTGGCCCCCGCCTCACCGGGAGCAAGGAATTAATATATCACAGCTAAAAATAATAGCATAGAAAGCCCGGAAAATCAAGCAAAACCTTTATTTTTTTGACGATTTTTTCAAAACGCTATTCTCCCGGCAGGATCTCCCTGATATTTTTCTCCAGAAGCCGTCTGGCAATCATGATCTGATGGCCGCAGCCCTGGCATTTCAGCCGGAAATCCGCTCCCACCCGGAGCACCTCCCACTCCCTGCTGCCGCAGGGATGCTGCTTTTTCAGCTTCAGAACGTCACCTACATGTATCTCCATCGTATACCTCCCTGCACATTGCGGCGCTCCCGTACCCTTAAAAGTTCCCTGCGCAGAAGTCCTTTACAATCCCCAAAAACTCTCTCAGCAGATTGTTGGGCAGCATCAACGGATAAGTACTGGCCGCCAGCCCCTGTACATGGCCATAGTCAGCCCCGGCTGCCAGCTGCAGTGCCCGGTACATATGAAAATTATTAGTCACCAGCACCACACTGTCGCTCTCACGGTTCAGCAGCTGTCCGCTGAATTCCAGATTTTCACAGGTATTGCGGGAAGCCTCCTCCAGCAGGATGCGCTCCCCGTCAATCCCCGCCGCAGTCAGATAATCGTACATTCCCCGGGCTTCACTGACAGGCTCATTGCTCCCCTGGGATCCGGATACAATCACCAGCGTCTCCGGGTTCTCCCGCAAGTAAGTAATCGCCCGGTCCAGACGCCGCCGCAGTACATCACTGGGGCCATTGTCCTTCATCTGTGCCCCCAGGATGATGCAGTAATCCGCTCCCGGTTCTGCCGCAGCGCCAAACTCTGTGATAATCAGCCCTTCCACCACCAGAAATATCGTAAGCCCGATCCCCACCAGCAGCCCCCAGCAGACTTTCAGCCACCTCGGAAGCTGCTCTGTCCTTTCCCGGATCAGCAGACCGCCCCAAAGGCAAAGCACCAGTCCGGCCAATCCCCAGACCAGGAAAAACCATGTGCCGAAGCCCATAAAAAGCAGGATAAAGATGCAGTACAGCAGGCAAAGACCTCCCAGGCCCAGCAGAATCCCTCCCGCTGCCTTACCCGGAGAACGCTTTCTGCCCCGCCGGTATACATAGATCACTCTTTTGCTTCTGTCAAATGGAATCAGTTCTTCCCGTTTTTTCCGCCGCATCCTCTGTATCCTCCGCAAATTCTACTTTTACTATATCAGAAAAATAATAGGGGCTCAACCGTGGAATTCCTGATATTTCTTAATTTTTTCTTATTTTAAAGATTTTTCGCAGATATTTTTCTTATCCCCTTGTTTATATTGTCCAGAAATGATAGAATAAATTTAATTGTAGTATGCAATTTATACTAAAATATATATCGAAAAGGAGAATCCGTATGGCAAAAGAAATGATTGCAATGATTTTGGCCGGCGGACAG
>JAGANP010000250.1 GCA_017624175.1 Lachnospiraceae bacterium
CCTCACGGTAAGCAGGCACCTGCAGCGTCAGCTCGTCCCTGTTGATCACCGGCGCAAAATCCAGATTTTTCATGATCCGCAGGATCTCCTCCTGAGGTACCTGAATTCCCAGCACATCCTCCACTTTCTTGATGCTGACCTTCATCTCTCTGGGCAGGATGCTGTTGCCGGTATTGACGTCCACATGGGTGGAGGATACCTTACCGCAGCCCAGTTCCTCAATCAGATGCAGGGCACGCTCCATGGCATGTACCGTGGTAAATTCGTCCACGCCCTTTTCATATTTGGCGCTGGCGTCGGTACGCTTGCCCAGCGCCCGGGAGGTCTTGCGGATATTGTCACGGGCAAACTTGGCGGATTCAAACATAACCTCCGTAGTGGTATCCCGGATCTCGGAATTGAGACCGCCCATAACACCGGCCAGAGCCACGGGCTTAACGCCGTCGCAGATCACCAGATTGTCGGGATTTAAGGTATATTCCTGATTGTCCAGCGTGGTGATCTTCTCACTCTCCTCCGCCCGGCGCACCCGGATTGCATTTCCCTCCAGGTAATCACAGTCAAAGGCGTGCATGGGCTGTCCCATCTCCAGCATCACATAATTGGTGATGTCCACAATATTGGAGATGGCGTCCTGGCCGATCAGCGCCAGTCTGCGCTTCATCCACAGAGGAGACTCCCCGATTTTTACATCATAGACATAGTGCCCAATATAACGGGGGCACAGATCCCGGGCATCCACCGTCACAGTAAAGCCGTCCTTTTTCACCTCTGTCTCGGTATAGTCCAGGGCGGGCATATGGAATTCCTGATCCAGCACCGCCGCAACCTCTCTGGCGATTCCTACGATGCTCTGGCAGTCCGGCCGGTTGGCGGTAATGGAAATATCAAAGATCCAGTCGTCCAGTCCCAGGATGGGCTTTACATCCGCACCCGGCTCCGCATCCTCCGGCAGCACCAGCAGCCCGTTGTAGCCCGCACCGGGGAACATGTTTTCGCTGACTCCCAGCTCGGTGCCGGAGCAAAGCATTCCCTCGGACTCATAGCCCCGAAGCTTGCCCTTTTTGATCGTCATGGTGCCCTCCACCGTTTTATGATCCTTGGCCGTCATGTACACGGTAGCGCCCACCAGCGCCACGGGATATTTTCCCCCTGCCTGCACATTATCTGCTCCGCAGCAGATCTGAAAAGTACCGTGGCTGCCCGCATTGACCCGGCAGACATGCAGATGGGTCTCGGGGATGGGCTCGCAGGTCTCCACCAGACCGACTACCACACCACTGATATCCCTGCCCACCTCCTGCAGCTCTTCCACCTCGAAGCCGCAGGAAAACAGCTTTTCCTCCAGGACCTGGGGCGTTACTTCTATATTCACATAATCTTTTAACCAACTCAAAGGTACTAACATATATTATCCCTCCTATTTTTAGTTCCGCAGCTGCCCTCAAGTACCTTCCCTGGCGGAAAAACTACTGTCCTTCCCGGCCAGTAATTTTTCCGGGCACTTTTCGGGCATCTGCTGATTTTAGTTCCGCAGCCCTAGTTATCGTTGATCTGCTCCAGCACACGCAGATCGGACTCAAACAGCAGCTTGATATTGTTGATGCCGTACTTCAGCATGGCAGTACGCTCCAGACCCACGCCAAAGGCCAGTCCGCTGTATTTTTCCGAATCAATGCCGCAGTTTTCCAGCACCTTTTTATTCACGATTCCGGCGCCCAGAATCTCGATCCAGCCGGTGCCCTTGCAAAGCTTACAGCCCTTGCCGCCGCAGGCAAAGCAGCTCACGTCCACCTCTACGGACGGCTCCGTGAACGGGAAATAGGAGGGACGCAGCCGTGTGGTGGTCTCCTCGCCGTAGATCTTCTTGACAAACATGTCCAGCATACCCTTTAAGTCGCACAGTGTGATCTTCTCATCCACTACCAGACCCTCCAGCTGATGGAACATGGGGGAGTGGGTGGCATCGTCATCCGAACGGAATACCTTGCCGGGAGCGGCGATCATCTTGATCGGGGGCTTTTTCTTCTCCATGGTATGGATCTGCGCAGCACTGGTCTGGGTCGCCAGCAGGAACTCCGGTGACAGATAGAAGGTATCCTGCATATCCCGGGCCGGATGATCCTTGGGCGTATTCAGCGCCGTAAAATTATAGTAATCATTCTCAATCTCCTTGGTCTCCACCACCTCAAAGCCCATACCGGTAAATACATCGATCAGCTGATTGCGGATCTGAGTAATGGGATGCAGATTTCCTGTACTTACGCTCTCTGCCGGCATGGTCACATCAATTTTCTCTGATTCATAGCGTTTCTGCAGTTCCTTAGCCTTCATCTTCTCATCCAGCTCTGCAAAGCGCTGCTGCGCCCACTCTTTCAGCTCATTGACGTTTTTACCGAACCCCGCACGCTCCTCCGGCGCAATGCTCTTCATCTCTTTCATCAGCTGGCCGATCTTGCCGGTCTTGGAATCCAGAAACTGCTTACGCAGCTCAAAGGCAGCCGCTCTGGATTCCGCATGCTTCTCGATACCGTCCAGGATCTCCTGTCTGATATTCTCTAATCTGTCATTCATGTCCATATCCTCCATTCCTTTTTCGGTAACTGTTCAGATTGATGCCATATCGGCAGGAAGCACCGCCCCCTGGCGGTCGGCAATGGGCTCTGAACAGCGGCAAATAAAAAGTCCCATGCACAGCTTCCTATGCATGGGACGAAATATTTTCCGCGGTACCACCCAAATTTCCCTTTTCTCTATATTGCTTAAGAAACGGGACTCTCTGATGCGCTTAACGTGCGCTCTCCGACCGGAGCTACTGATCCGCCGCTTTTTCCGGCAGACTTCACTCCGGCAGCTCCGGTGGGAAATTCGTGCCATCATCTGAACGCAAGGAAGCTTGCAGCCGGTGACTCCCTCTCTCTGTGCGAAAATGACGCTCTACTATGCACCTTCAATGCCTTTATGTTCTTTCATTGTGACTATTTTAGAGTCTTCTTTCCAAAATGTCAAGTATTTTTCCGATCTGA
This sequence comes from Lachnospiraceae bacterium, assembly GCA_017624175.1. Taxonomy (GTDB): domain Bacteria; phylum Bacillota; class Clostridia; order Lachnospirales; family Lachnospiraceae; genus Acetatifactor. The sequence goes on from JAGANP010000250.1 coordinate 3,027, forward strand.
TTTTTAATTAATTCTGTTCCGCAAAATACAGGCTCGCCCGGTTCTGCAGGATCTCACATGCCATATCCAGTTCTTTTCCGCCCTGAAAATAGCTTTCCATCTCCTGCATAAGTAAATCGAATATTTCCCTCTGGGTCTTGGTTTCGGGAATCGATGCAGCAATCAGTTCCGCCAGCTGCTCTTTCTGCTCTTCGGTAAAATAGAAATCCCCCCTCGCTGCTGACAGATAATACGGCAGCTCCGTCTCATAGATCTCTTCCCTCAGAACCCTTTCAAAAACGGAAAAATCGGCTTCCGTACAGTGACTGAGACCGTATGTCTCCGGATCCCAGCAATACTCGCCCAATTCACTGTAATACATAATAAAGTCAAAAGCGGCTTCTTTACATTCCGAAGTAGACAGGATACCCAGCGGACCGTCCAGTCTCATGTAGACGCAGCTGCTGCCGTCAGAGATGGGTACTCCCGAAAGCCTGAGTCCCGGCACCGTCAGATCCGGCACACTGTAAGCCATATGCCAATATGGTTCCTTCGCCAAACGCTCTTTTCTTGTATAATCTTCATCGTCAGCATAGTCGAATTCCGGTTCGCCCATGTGGCCATCCAGCAATTCCTTATAGGTTTTCATAAGCTCCTTGAACGCAGCCGAGGTAAAAAAGGCTTCTCCCGTAGTTTCATCATAAAACGAGGGGACATCCGCATACAGAACGTTTTCCAGATCCCCCATTCCCGTTATCTTGTTTTCGTCAAGAAACGCTTCATACCATCTCAAAAATTCCACCGAAGTACACTTCCCCCGGGCATCATACTCCGTCCCGTCGGAGGCGTGGATCAGCAATTTAAACCTGCCCGTCATCGCATACACATTTTTCCCCTCATCCGCACCCAGAATTTCCCGGGCTTCGGGGATCAGCTCCTCCAGAGAATATTTGTCCTGCGCTTCAAACAGCGGAACAAGATTTGTCAGAATCCCCTTCTCCACAAAGGATGCAATCTGCGTATGGTCATTTAATACAATCACGTCCGGTCTGTTTCCCTTTCCGAGATAGTCTTCCAGCATTCCGGAAAATCTTTCAATCTCCACAAAGGACGTATCGCTGATTTGATTATATTTTGTCGCATGCAGCTCTATCTGGTAAATATAATTCTCCGGCACCGCCACACGGACGATTCTTCTCCCGTCCTCGGTATACATTTCCTCATTTGCCTGGCCTGCAGCCTCCATCGTATTCAGGGCTTCCTCATCCGCTTTCGTCAGCGTCGTCAGAATCACCCCCTGAGAAGTATCCGAACGATCCATGAAACCAGCTTTATTTCTTCGCAATTTCCAAAAATGCCTTTGATCTGTGTAGAAAGGATACTCTGTTTTTTCAGATCGATCAGACGCTCCTCCCCGACCCCATCCATTTGAAAGGCAAAGGCATAATCCTGAGAGCAGGAGACAAAACAGAATTCTCCGGACGCATCTTCTCCGCTGTCCCTCCCCAACACAAACACACTCTCACTGTCACCCGGCAAGTCCCGCAGCTTTCCCGTACTGCCCCCGGCAAAGTCCAGTTCCGCCATGCAATAGGAAGCACCGCCGTCCTCTTTCTTCCCATATGTCACATAGACGCTTCCATCGGCTGCTGCCAGAAGTTCTACTCCGGCTCCTTCCAAAGCAATGGTTTTCACGATTCCGCCTTCTGCATCCAGAAGATACACTGTTTCCTCTACGCAGACTGCAAACTCACCGTTTGTCATTGCCAGCAGAATGGGGGATTTGTCGATACCCTGAAACGGACCGTCTATCACCATATCGCTGCAGCTCTCTCCCGTTTCATCACATTCGGTTATATGGGCTTCTCCGCCGATCCAGAGAATCGCCAGATGCTCCCTGCCATCTTTGACAAAGCCTGAAAAGTCCCGGACATAACCGTCCTTAATCTCACAGACAGGCACTGCTTTATCCTCGCCATAGGCCTGAAAATAAAACCGATATACATTGATATATTCGGTCTCTTCCGCCTCCTGCGTCTCTGCAATTTCACTTTCCATGACAAAATAGAAAACACCGTTATCCGTAAATTCCATCATGTAAGGGTTATAATTCCTTTGCAATACCGTCTGGCTGGTGTCCCTTGTATAGAACGGAACTTCTGCAGCCGTGTCCGCCGCCTGTCTTCCGCTTACTCCCGGAGCAGTACACCCCGTCATAAATAACAACAAGAATAATCCAAACCTGCCAATAAATTTTCTCATCAATCCCATTACGGCCGGGTCTTTTTATGACCCGGCCGCCCTCTCCAACCTTTTAATCTATTCCACCCAAAATGTCTCATATCCGCATAAGGTGCACTGATACCATATCAACGTCTCTGTCTTATTCACAATAGGATTAAAACGAGTAGTTACTCTGATCTGACGCATAGTGGAATGCGGTGCATTTTTATCATGCTCGCATACAGGCGTTGTGTCTGAAACGGCGAGGCCGATATCTGTGGTAGTGTCC
>JAGANP010000251.1 GCA_017624175.1 Lachnospiraceae bacterium
CTGCATACCATTGTGGGCGCAGGCAAAACCGACGGCGCCATGGATGCGGGCAATATGCTCAAGCCCATGCTGGCCAGAGGGGAGCTCCACTGTATCGGCGCTACCACATTGGATGAGTACCGGCAGTATATTGAAAAGGATCCGGCTCTGGCCCGCCGTTTTCAGCCGGTGATGGTGGATGAACCTACGGTGGAGGACACCATCTCCATTCTGAGAGGATTAAAGGAGCGCTATGAGGTGTACCACGGCGTGAAGATTATGGACAATGCTCTGGTCAGTGCCGCCACCCTTTCCAGCCGTTATATTTCCGACAGGTTCCTGCCGGATAAGGCCATCGACCTGGTGGATGAGGCCTGTGCCCTGATTAAGACCGAACTGGACAGCCTGCCCACGGAGCTGGATGAACTGCAGCGCCGGGTGATGCAGATGGAGATCGAGGAGGCCGCCCTGAAAAAGGAGGATGACCGCTTAAGTCAGGAGCGTCTGGCCAATCTCCAGAAAGAATTAGCGGAGTTAAAAGAGGAATTTGCAGGACGCAAGGCCCAGTGGGACAATGAGAAAAAGTCCGTGGAGGATCTGTCGAAGCTCCGGGAGCAGATCGACGATATCAATAACCAGATTCAGATCGCTCAGCGGGACGGGGATCTGGAGAAAGCGGCGGAACTCAGCTACGGCAGGCTGCCCGCTCTGAAAAAGCAGCTGGAGATTGAGGAGGAGAAGGTCAACGCCCGGGATATGTCCCTGGTGCATGAGAAGGTATCTGACGAGGAGATCGCCAAGATCATCTCCCGCTGGACCGGTATCCCGGTGGCCAAGCTGACGGAGAGTGAGCGCAACCAGACCCTGCATCTTGATGAGGAGCTGCATAAGAGAGTCATCGGCCAGGACGAGGGGGTGACCAAGGTCAGCGAGGCCATTATCCGTTCCAAGGCGGGCATCAAGGATCCCGGAAAGCCCATCGGCTCTTTCCTGTTCCTGGGACCCACCGGCGTGGGCAAGACGGAGCTGGCCAAGTCCCTGGCGGCAGCGCTGTTTGATGATGAAAACAATATGGTGCGTATCGATATGAGCGAATATATGGAGAAGTACTCCGTATCCCGCCTGATCGGAGCGCCTCCCGGATATGTGGGCTATGAGGAGGGCGGACAGCTGACCGAGGCGGTCAGAAGAAAGCCTTACTCGGTGGTACTGTTTGACGAGGTGGAGAAAGCCCATCCCGATGTGTTCAACGTGCTGCTGCAGGTGCTGGATGACGGCCGGATAACGGATTCCCAGGGCCGTACCGTGGACTTTAAAAACACGATCCTGATTATGACCTCCAATATCGGGGCGCCTTATCTGCTGGATGGGATTCAGGAGGACGGCACCATTTCTCCGGAGGCTCAGGAGGCGGTGATGAATGAGCTTCGGGCACATTTCCGGCCGGAATTCCTGAACCGTCTGGATGAGACGATCCTGTTTAAGCCTCTGACCAAGGAGAATATCGGCGGCATCATCAAGCTGATTATCCAGGGCTTGAATCAGCGTCTCAGTGACAGTGAGCTGACCATCAGTCTGACCCCGGAGGCAGAGCGCTTTATCATCGACCAGGCCTATGATCCGGTCTATGGCGCCCGTCCGTTAAAGCGGTATATTCAGAAGTATGTGGAGACCCTGTCCGCCAAGCTGATCCTCTCCGATCAGGTGGAGCAGGGGGATACCATTCAGATTCAGGTGGAGGGGGATGCCCTGACCGCAGTCCCGGTTCATCCCCAAGGCTAACATTTCATAGCTGTCCCGGCCCGCATTTGCGGGCCGGAGAAGCTTTTTATCCTTACTTTGCACAATGCGCAATATGCGGTTCAATCTACGTTCCGCTTATCAGCCCATAAACTGCAGACTGAAGTGCATCAGC
>JAGANP010000252.1 GCA_017624175.1 Lachnospiraceae bacterium
AAGCCCTGCAGCACCGTATCCTCCCGGCACAGAAGAGGCACTCCCGTAATCAACGTGCTTACCCTGTCTTGATACCGGCTGCGGCTGAGAACAGGATTGCGGTCCAGCGTATAGACCCTGCCGCCGTCCGGCGCCAGCAATCCGCAGGCAAGCTTTATCAGCGTTGTTTTCCCTGCCCCCGAGGCGCCTGTCAGGCCTACAATCTCCCCCCTGGGAATATGAAAGGAAATATCCTGAAGCGAATATTTGCTTACCTGTTCAAAACTGACCACAATGCTTCCTCCTGATAAAAATTTATCCCCTGCAAAGCCATTTTGCAAGGGATTGGGATAATCAACGCTCACACAGGGATAAACGTACATGCGCAGAAAAATTCCTCTTCTTCCTGCGTCTCTTCATAGAAGTCGCACATTCCGCCGTACTTTTCGGTAATTTCCCTGATCTGCAGAGTACCGATTCCGTGAAGCTTCTGATTCTGCTTGGTCGTCGCAAGCCGGGGATTGCCGTCCAGAACGGAGGCGCTGATCCTGTTTTTCACAAGTATGGTTTCATAGCCTCTGCGCCTTGCAATCACAACCTGTATTTCGGGAGACTTTTCGCTGCCGCTTGCCTCTATCGCATTGTCCAGGAAATTGGAAAGAAGTGCGGAGAAATCCAGGCTTTCCATTCTCTGAAAGGAAAGGTTTTCAATTTCCGCTTTTACGGAAATACCGCTTTCACGGGCCAGATTCAGTTTTTCATTCAGGATATGGTTCATCAGTGAATTGCCGGTTTCGATATAGCTATGTACGGCGCTGAGTTTGTCCAGAATCTGCGAGGTATAGGCTTTTGCGGCAGGATAATCGTTGCCGTTTAAATAGGAGGCAATGACCATAAGGTGATTCTTCATATCATGCTTGATCCGGCGGACATTTTCATGAAGGGTGCGTATCTCCCCGTCCTGCCTGCGGATATTCTCGGCGGAGGCTTTTAATTCCGTAAGCTCATATTCCAGCTGGGACTTTTCACTCAATAGCCTGCTGTATTTTGCCTCAAGCTCGCTGTAGGCATTCTCCAGGTCCTTGTAATTTTTCATGCATATCGCTCTTTTCGCATCGTTTTCAGCTCCAATCATCATTCGCTCATCGGAAATGATGAACCAGCTTTCTCTTCGCTGTTATCAAAAGCTTTTATTTCCCTGACCAATCAACAAAATTGTTTAAAACTAATTCATAGTCCACAGAAGACTGCGATTCGCCAACCTGATTTGTCCAGGAATTCTCATTAACCCGTACTTTTTGAAACCCAAGCAATTCATATACATGCTGCGCTCTGGTATTCTTCAGATTCGTATCGAGAATGATTTTGGTGTAACCCATGGAAAATAGTTTTCCTATGAGCATACTTAATACCACTCTTCCGATTCCCTTTTCCTGATAATCTGTATTACATATTTTTATTCCAATTTCAGCTGTATGATTTCCTAGGTTGTAATAACTCATCTCACCAATGGATAAACCTTTATGCAGAATCATTAACCTTCTCTTAGAAGCATCACTGTCATTTGCTATTTGTTCTTGTATTTGTTCTACGGTTGTTCCAAGTCCATTAGGAAATCCTGCGTGCGCCATTATACTGCCATCATTCCACCAATCTGCCAGCTGTGCGCAATCCTCAGCGTCTGCATCCCTTATACATAAATCTCTATTTTCAATCTTCATACATCTTGCCCCCAACTATCCGATTCTCAATTATCAAAAATCCCTTGATTTTTCACCCGATCATATACCTCATAATCCGTTTTTTAGCCGATTCTGCGTAGCTTCTGCCGATGGGAAGCTTTGCGCCGCTGATCAGTTCAGCCTCATCGGCGCTTAATATTTTCACTGCCGCCTGATTCACCAGAAAGCCCTTGTGAATACGGACAAAGCCGCTGCCCGATAAGGCGTTCTCCACAGAAGAAAGCGTGGAGCGGAAACGGTATTCGCCGTCCTTAGCAATCAGTCTGAGATAATTGCCCTCGGCTTCAAAATACAGAATTTCCTCAAGCGGTAATTTGATACCGACGCCTGCGGTATAAAAGCAAAAATGCTTCTCTTGGCTCCGCAGCTCCTCCACGCAATCCGCAAGTATCCCCGGCAACTCCCGGTCCATATGGTTCTTGCGCACGAAGCCAAAGGGATGGAACTGCAGACTGTCGTAAACAAGCTCATCATGGCCCGTTACAAATATCAGCAGCGGCTTCTGCGGCATCACCGTCAGCCGCTTGGCAATATCCAGACCGCTGATTTCCGGCATATCAATATCCAGCAGGAGAATATCGCAACTTTTATCCGCTATGGCTTCCAGCAGGACATTGCCGTCTGTAAATCCGGACACGGCGGCATCAGGAAGTACTGCTGTTGCTTTCCGGGAAATGTCTGACAGAATTTTCTGCTCATCATCACAGATGAATATGGTGTACATGTAATATCCTTTCCGTCCGTGCAGATATGCCTCTGCATCCTCCAATTCAACCCCCAAAAGCGTCGTATACTATCTTTTCTAAGTACTCTTTCTTGGAAAAATCCTGTCCATCAGCAAAATATGCATTATATGCAACCAGAGCCGTACGCATATATTGGCTGTTCTTTTCAAAAAGCTCCCGATTTACTTTTATCCCTGTTTCATCAGCAAATTGACAGCAAAAAGTAATCGTAGTCCGGGTATTTCCCTCACGAAACGGATGTATCTTCCACAGACGGGCAAGCGAATCGCAAAACTCTTTTGAGATAGCAGTTCTGTCCATTTCTTTCCATGGCTTTTCCCGCATTGTGGAAAGCACATGATGAATATCCGAGACTATATCAAATGGATCCGAATATTCTACAGATAAACCGCCAAGAACATCTTCTTCCTTGTATATAGAAATAATCCGAGGCTCACCTGCCCAGTCATAAAGATCTTGAAAGATATGTTTGTGCATCCTAAGAAAATGTTCCGTATCATAGCTTCCAGGGATCGGATTCATAACAATTTCTTTTAAGCGAAAAACCACATAATCTGCCTCTGCATCCTCTAATTTGTCCTGTTCTCTGATACCGAGCTTATTCTTTAACACCGAACTGCCTTCATAGAGATATGGATCACGCATCTGCTTCAGACTCCTTTATCTTATATTTTTTATCAAGGAAGCGTTTCGCATCATCCATGGTGATTTCACCCTTTTTTTCTTTCTCAATATATTTCTTGAAATCTTCTGTAGGTTCAAGTCCGTCTACTTTAATCATACCAATCGCATAATCCCATGCTTGTGCATTTGTCATACTTACCTCTTTCCTGCATACCGCAGACCCTGTCTGCCATACTGCACCAATCAGCATTTGGATAGCAACATCCAAATTTCTATGTCTCCATTTACACGAAATATTATATCGGGTATCCGATCATTTATCAACCGCAAAAAATATAAGGGGTATGCGGATCACGGAGGGCATATACCTCCCCAAGCCAGGCAACCACCTCCGCTTTCGGATTGACAAAAGGCTTTCTGTGGCTCAGAAGAAACCAGTTTGCATGAAGAGATTTTAAAACAGCAATCAGTTCCCGGAGAAGTCCGGCATTATAGACCGCCTTACCGTCTTTCATAGTAGAATATATGGCGTCTCCCAGGAAAGCATAATCCCCATATTCCAGTCCCACGCAGCCCTTGGCGTGACTGGAGGGCAACGGAAAAAGATGGATACCGTTCTCAAAATACCGGTGTTCATCCACCGTTATGCCCCTGCCAAACCGCCTGCAGGTAAAGGCCCCCGCATACAGCGCACTATAAGCCACACGATCCACATTGCCGGTATGGTCGGGATGGAAATGGGACAGAACCACGTTCTTCTGCCCCGGTATAGCATTGATCGCTGCTGCAGCCTCCTCCGAACTGCCCACGTCAAAAATCCACGTTTCATCGGCGCATTGAATCACGCCCACATCCGCCGAAAGAGGCGACTGCACAGCCGGGAAACAGGATATTTGCTCCGATATTTGCTGTTTTTCCATGGCGGCTTTTCCTTTCTTCATTATACCTTGCCGGTCAAATAGCCTTCTCGGCCTGCGCTGACTGCCGCACGGCCTCAAAGGCTATCTGTTCCTTACACCTTATGAAAACCGGAACCATTGAAAATCAAAATTACTTCCCGGCAAAAATACAAATACCACTTTCTGCAAGCCTTTCACCGGCTGCAGCTCAAAGGTGTGAGTCATATACTCCTCCTCATGGGGAAACTCCACAATCTGATTTACACTCTCTTCACCTACGAAACGCACATGGATCGTATTGTTCGGCAGCGGCGTCCGGCCGCAGATCGTGATCCTGCTGATACCCTGCTGCCCGAAGTCCATGTCCGCATACTCCAGGGACACATTGTTGCCGATTCCCTCGATGACCTCCCCGGTCACCGTAAAGCTGTCCCCATAGATCTGCTTATTTTCCACCACATGCAGCTCGGCAAAGGCTTTATTGGGCTTCGTAAAGGAGAAACCGCCAAACTCCAGAGATTGTTTCGTACAGATACTCAAGGTCACCAGCCCACGCAGACGCTTTTTCAGCTTATAGGTCTCCGGCTGGAACACCTGCCACTGACTCTGCTTATGATATACGCCCTCATACAGTAGCTCGCTGCCCTCTTCTCCCGGCAGCCCCTCCCAGAACTGGATGAACTGGGGATCATTGGAATTGGCAAAGATGGATACCGTGATCTCATCCGAACCGTAGTCTCCGAAATCCAGGCCCGAAAAGCCCACTGCGCTGAAAGCATCCCTGGCCGTAGATGCCCCGCTGGCAATTCCGCTTACCACCTCGCCCTGATGGCAGTTAAACAGGCCGCCCACCACAAACTGATAGGGATCCAGCGTTGCAGGCCCCATATTCTCTACAGAAAACTCCTTCTGGGAGATCAGCTTCACCTTATCCGTGCCGTTTTTACTCATGCAGCGTACATAGAAATCCCCATCTCCCAGGGCGGTGATCACTGCCCTGTCTCCCCGGGCTTCCACCGTTACCACATTAGTCTCGATACCGGAGCTGTTGACCGCTTTCCACAGGATCTTCTGATCCGTCGCATTCGCCGGGTGGCAGACAGCCTGTACCGTAACCTGCTGCCTCTCCGGGGTTAAACGCTGTCCCTCTGCGCAAATCATCTCCAGCTTTCGCACCGGCACAAACCCCACCGGCACCTGGGCCAGAGGCAGGAAACGATTTGGCGTCTGCAGTGCCAGCCCCTCTTTCTTTTTCCCGGGCTGCACCGTAATCGTCAGACTGGCCTCCCGAAGTCTGTCCGCTGCTCCCGCTTCCCGGATCCGCTGCACATAGCCGCTCTTATCCTCCTGCGTATAGGCAGGCAATTCGCCTGCATGTATGCTTTCCCGGGCATCCCGAACCGTTACCCGGATCTCTCCCGGCTGATCCCCGGCGGCAATAATGGCTATCAGCTTGCCGCTGAAAAGCTTGCGGATCGTTCCCTTATAGGGGTCATAGTCCGTGCTGTCCCCATTATCCAGACCCACCAGACTGCCTGCGCCGGTAACCTCCACTTCCACATAATTACTTGCATTTTCCACCGGAAGTCCCCGATCATCCACTGCGGAGATCTCCACATACAGCAGATCCTCCCCATCGGCCCGCAAAGTCATACACTCCGGAGAGATGGCCTGCTCACCGCCTGCGCTGCCGCCCTGCCAGGTCAGCGTACGACGGCCCTCCGTCTTCTCCGCAGCCAGCACCAGCGCTGCCGCATCCCCACTGGTGCTGCGGCTCTCCCGTGCCGTTTCTTTTCCGTCCTCATCATAGGCTATGGCACAGATCGTTCCCGGCGCATAAGGCAGCTGCCAGTGTCCCACCAGCTCCTTGCCCTTTACATGATCCAGCTCCTGACTGCCATAGGAAACACCGTTTACCAGCAGCTCCACTTTGGGCTGGTTGCTGGCAATCCGCACATCCACCAGCTGTCCCTCGTTAAAGTCCCAATAAGGGAAAATATGCACAAAGGGCGCTTTTTTCCCGTCCGTCCATTCCCCCCGATAAATATAATAGGCGTCCTTGGGAATCCCCGCCGTATCAATCTGCCCGAAATAGCTGTTCTTGGTCTGATAAGGGGTAGGCTCTCCGATATAATCAAAGCCGGTCCACAAAAACTGTCCGCAGGAATAAGGCGTATCCCGATCCATGATAATGCAGTATTCCTCACACTTTGCACCCCAGCTGGTGGTACTGTTGCCCAGAGAAGAGCACTGCTCATCCTCATCCGTCAGCAGGGAACGCTCCAGCGGGAAATGATAGATCCCCCGGCTCTTTACCACAGAAGCGGTCTCACTGCCATAGATCACCCAGTTCGGATGCGCCTTATGGTGCTCCTCATAGTAGCGCTCCGCATAGTTATACCCGGCCATCCCGGTAATCTCGGCACATTTCTGCGCTCCCTCCCAGGGCATATAGTTGCTGCCGATGGTGCAGGGGGCATTTTCCCTGGCGTCATGGTCCCGCACATAACCCATAAGTCTGCGGGTAATCTCCTGCCCGTGGTCGCTGGCATGGGTATCATAGATCTCGTTGCCGATACTCCACATCAGCAGGCTCACATGGCTGCGGTCCCGGCGCACCCAGCTGCGCACATCCGTCTCCGCCCAGTCCACAAAGAATCTGGCATAATCATACTGGGTCTTGGGCAGCTCCCACATATCAAAGGCCTCCGCAATCACCAGAAAGCCCAGCTCATCCGCCAGCTCCATGACCTCCGGGGCAGGCATATTGTGGGAGGTACGCAGGGCATTGACGCCCATGCTGCGCAGCTTCAGGAATTTCCGCCGCATGGCTTCCCGGGAAAAAGCCGCCCCCAGTGCGCCGAAATCATGATGCTCACAGACACCGTTCAGACGCAGCTTCCGCCCGTTCAGGAGGAAGCCCTCCTGGGGGGTAAATACCTTGCTGCAGAAGCCCGTCCGCAGGCTCTCCCTCTGGATCACCTGACCGTCCTCCAGCAGCTCCGCCTCCAGCGTGTACAGATAGGGATCCTCCACATCCCACAGATGAGGAGCCTCCACCGTATAAGCACTGTAAAAACGTGCTCCATGCTCCAGCCTGCGCCCATCGGGAGTCTGCAGGATCCTGTCATCTGTCAGCGCATTCTCCCGGCTGCAGTCCACGGTATACTGCCACACCGGCGGCATCCCAGCCTCTCCATCCGGTCCTGCTGCCTGTAACCTTTCATCCGTCAGGCGATACCGCAGCTGATATTTTTTCGCCGTCAGATCCGGTACGCCGCCCTGGCCGTCCGTCAGCTCCGTCTCGATCTGCAGCTCGTAGCTCCCTTTCGTCTCCCGGGGGGACAGATAGATCCCGTCACCGGCAATATGCACCTCGGGCACCGTTATCAGCCAGACATTCCGGTAAATGCCCGCACCGCTGTACCAGCGGCTGTTGGGGGACTGATGCACCACTTTCATAACCAGCAGATTTTCCCCCTCCTGCAAAGCATCCGTCACATCATACTCAAAGGTAGAATAACCGTATTTCCAGGTACCGATCAGCTGATCGTTCAGATAAAGACTGGAATCCATATACACGCCGTCAAAGCGCAGATGGATCCGCTCACCGGGCTTTTTCTCCGCCTTCCAGTGCTTTTCATACCAGCCGATGCCGTCTTCATAAAGCTTGTCCGTCTGCCAGATCAGCCAGTCGTGGGGCAGCGTCACCGGTGCAAGCTGTGCCTGCCATACCTCTTTCTGCCCATACTCTACGCCCAGCGCCGTTTTGGCAAACCGCCAGTCATTGTTAAAAAGTACCTTATGATTCATATCTCCCTCTTTCCGCAGTCAGGGGTACAGCCTCTCCAAGCCTCCTGACGGCAATATTGTAGCAACCGTAACCGTTCAGGCGTCACATCTGCGCTATTAATGCCTTTATATTCTCCGTAATGTTCCCTCGAAACACTGCCGAGCCCGCCACAATCACATTTGCACCCGACTCCAGAGGAATTCCGATATTTTCCGCCGTTACACCGCCGTCAATCTCCACATCCACAGACAGCCCCCGCTCTGTAATGGCTTTTCTCACCTGGCGGATCTTATCCGTACAGACATCCATATATTTCTGTCCGCCGAAGCCCGGCTCCACCGTCATCACCAGCACCATATCCAGCTGTTCCAGCCAGGGCAGCACCGCCTCCACAGGCGTGCCCGGTTTAATGCTGATCCCCACCCTGGCTCCCGCCTGCCGGATCGCATCAATGGTCTCCTGCACATGCTCCGTGGCCTCTATGTGAAACGTCACCATATCCGCACCGCAGGCCACGAACTCCGCCGCATACCGCTCCGGCTCCCGGATCATAATATGCACATCAAAAAAGATGTCAGTCTTCTTCCGCAGGGAAGTAATCACCGGCATCCCAAAAGAGATGGAGGGGACAAAAAGCCCGTCCATCACATCTATATGCAGGTACTGTGCCCCTGCCCGTTGTACTTCTTCTATCTGTTCCCCCAGCCGCCAGAAGTCCGCAGCCAGGATGGAGGGTGATAAAATATTCATCCTGTTATCCTCAACTTTCGTCCTGAACAATCATGAATATTTTATCAAATTCCCTGCCGCATAGCAACTATTTTCTGGCCTCCTGCACATCCTGTTTCAGGATCCTCCAGGCGTCCTCATGCTCCACATAGTATAAAGGACATTTTTTCCCGCCGCAGTCATAATGCCGCAGGATATCCTCCTCCTCCAGCCCATAGGTATCCGTCAGCCAGGCCAGCAACGAGATCAGGCTGTCATAGGTTTCCTGGGTAAACTGCCCGTTTTCCGCCTTATAGCAGCACTCAATAGAGATGGAATCCTCATTCCGCCCCTTTACCGCATAGGCCATCTCATCCAGCGGAACAATCTGCAGGATCTCCCCCTCAATACCGATAATGAAATGAGCGCTGGCCCCCGGCACATCATGCATATCTTTCAGATTCTCAAAATAGCTGCGGTTCTGGGCAGCGCTGGTATTGGGATTTGCCGTATAATGCACAAAGATATTCTTCACTTCCCCCAAAGGATCGCCCGGCCGGGAATATTCGCTGATGGTCAGAAAATCCTCCGTCCAGTCAGGATGTTTTTCATATTGGTCCGCATCGATCCCCTGAATCTTTTCCCCGAAAAGGCTGAAGCTTCTCCCCTCTGACATATCCCGGGAAACGGCCTGTCCGTCCGCCGGATTCTGCTCCCGCTGCAAATGGCAAACGGCCAGGACGGTTCCCACCAGCATCACGCACAGCAGCACGGCCAGGAGCTGCTTCCTGCGGCGCATCCGCCGTTTTCTTCTGGCCATAGCCGCCTGCCTCTGCCTGGCGTTTCTGGTCTGTTTTGCCGTCGGCTGCCTGGGTGTTTGCTGTCTCACCGCCTGCTGTTTTACGGTTCGCTCCCCCGCTCTCTGCGATCTCTGCCGGATACTCTCCCGCAGAAAAGGATAGTCTGCCTCGTCATCTTCTTCGTACCTTACCCCCATCTTCCGTACCTGCCCTCTTTCTCTCTTGTCTTAGGAGCTCAGTATAGCATGAAAAAGCATCAGATTCCTCTATTATTTCTTAAAATTTCTTAAGAATTTCTGACTTTTATTGCCAGGCTGATTCCCGGAATCGAATTGACTGTGCAAATACCACAGCATCTTCTTGTGAAAAATATCTTTTATTCATGGAAATCAGATAGCACCAGGGCGAATCCTCCCGGCCGATACACACATACCAGATATTGGCAGTCAGATATTCCTCCGGTATGGGATTTCCTGCTTCTGCTGCCTCCTCTTCTTCCAGCAATGTATATTGATCCACATTGAACATGCATATCATCGCCTGTTCCTCACAGTATTCCACCGGTTCCCATTCCATGGCACGTTCCGCATGGTTATAATTCAGCTGCACTTCTGACAAAACTCCATCCGTAAAGATAAGGAAGTCTTCTGCCGGCACCTGCATGATAGCAGCCGGTACCCGCCATTCCCTGGGTCCCCATTCACTGCTGCCCGCTTCCCACTCGTTCTCCTCATCCCACCATTTATAAGTCATACCTTTCCACTCTGCTGCCGGATCTGTCCAAAACTGATCCGGCCGGATGTAGATATAAATATCAGGCGGAAATCCATAGCTCTCTATCCACTGAAAGAGTTCGCCCGTTTTATTTAGAGCATCCATCTGCTCAAATCTGTTCGAACTATATCCGTAATAGAAAGTATTTCTGTCATAGAGCCAGGCAGCCAGACTGTCATTCCGTCTCTCCAGATCGATGGAATTGATGCTGTTATCCTCTGCAAAACGAATATCAAGCCGTAAATCCGCTCCGGTCTCCGGATCCCTGATCCAGCAAT